>CANLGD010000006.1 GCA_947490145.1 Flavobacteriia bacterium | reverse complement strand
TTTAGCTAAAATTTCTTCAAATTATTCCTAATTTCGCAGCAATGAGTTCAGTAGAAAAATACAATAAGCGTGGTCTTAGGACAAGTTATGTTTCAACGGTGATTGGAATTTCCTTGGTTTTATTCATGATTGGACTTGTTTTAGGTGGCGTTTTAGGTTTAGATTCCATTCAAAAACAAGCAAAAGAAAACCTGCAAGGAGATTTGTTTTTTAAAGCTGAAATGAATGAGGCAGACATCAAGCAAGTTGAGCAAGAATTAAAAACATGGGCAGAATTTAAAGAAGTATTTTTCGTTTCTCCAGAACGAGCAATTGAAGAATTTTCTGGTTCTACAACACAAACATCAGAAGTTTTAGCAATTTTTGATGGTGAAAATCCACTTCCTCCAACGGTTGGTTACAAACCAAAAGTGCAATTCGCGAATCGCGAAGGAATGAAAAAAATTAAAGAAAAAATTCTGAAAGCATATCCAGAAGAAGTTGATGAGGTAAATTACGACAAAGCAAGTGTTGAAAACGTAAATTTAGGTTTCAAACAATTTGTTTATTTGATTTTATTTGTAGCTGGATTATTGATAATTGTAGCTGTTGCGATGATTAACAATACGATTCGCTTGTCTTTATATTCAAAACGTTTTACTATAAAAACAATGCAATTAGTTGGAGCAACATCAAAATTTATCCGTCGACCTTTTTTAATTCAATCAATTTTTCAAGGTGCAGTTTCTGCAATAATTGGAATGGCCTTGTTGATGACTTTATTTTATGCCTTAAATAATATCTTGGAAACAATCGAAATTCCTTTTGAATTTCAGACTTTTATATTGTTGTTTTCGTCCATTTTAAGTTTAGGAATCGTAATCAGTTTTGTTTCAACGTGGTTTGCACTTAACAAATATTTGCGAATGAAATTGGACGATTTATATTAATTTTCCCTATATTTGCTATCTAAATAAAAAAAACATGTTCGCTTTTCAAAAAGAAAATTATAAATGGTTAATCATTGGTTTGATTATCAACGTTGTAGGATTTATGTTAATGATCGGAGGAGGTTCTGATGATCCAACAAAATTTGATGCGGATGAATTGTTCAGCCCAGTTCGTTTAACTGTTTCACCAATTTTAATTATTGCAGGATACATCGTTATGATTTATGCAATCATGAAAAAACCTAAAAAATAATTATGAATTATGAGTTGTGAATGTTGAATTATTTAATCTCAACTCCATAATTCATTCATAACTCATAACTCAACATTCATAACTCAAATAAGTGGATTCTTTTCAAGCAATAATTATCGCAATAATCGAAGGATTAACAGAATATTTACCTGTTTCTTCGACTGCACACATGATTTTCACAAGTTCAATTTTCGGTATTCAAGATGATGAATTTGTAAAAATGTTTCAAGTTTCAATTCAATTTGGTGCAATTTTAGCAGTTGTAGCCTTGTATTGGAGAAAGTTTTTCGATTTCAAAAATATTGGTTTTTACATCAAATTAATTGTAGCAGTAATTCCAGCATTGGTTTTAGGACTTTTGTTTGACGATGCAATTGAAGCAATAATGGGAGAAACGATTTCCATTGCAATTATGTTGATTGTTGGCGGAGTAATTTTACTTTTCATTGACAAATTATTCAGTAGAACAGCCAACAGAAATAAAATCGAGAAAGAAGAAAACATTTCTTTAACAAAAGCTTTAATCATCGGTTTTTGGCAATGTTTGGCAATGATGCCAGGAACTTCTCGTTCAGCAGCTTCAATCATTGGTGGAATGCAACAAGGTTTAACTCGAAAAATGGCAGCAGAATTTTCATTTTTCTTGGCTGTACCAACAATGTTAGCCGTAACTGCTTATTCCGTTTTTGTAAAAGATTGGACTTACAAAGGAATTGAACAAAAAGGTTACGAAATGATTTTTGCTAATTCTGCAAACACGATGAATTTTATCATTGGAAATGCAATTGCTTTTGTTGTTGCAATCATCGCTATCAAATTTTTCATCGGAATTCTTCAAAAATACGGTTTCAAAGTTTGGGGATGGTACAGAATCATCGCTGGAATTATTTTGATTGCTTATTTTTCGATGAGGTAATTTTTTGTCCAAGCAATATTCATAACTCATAACTCATAGTTCACAACTATAAAAATGGATTTTCAAGAAGGAGAAATTATTTTAATTGACAAACCATTAACATGGACTTCATTTGATGTGGTGAATAAAATCCGTTGGAATATTAAGCAAAAGTTGGGAGTTAAAAAAATTAAAGTTGGTCACGCAGGAACTTTAGATCCTTTGGCAACAGGCCTTTTGATTATTTGTACTGGAAAAAACACTAAAATTATTGATTCAATTCAAGCGGAAGAAAAAACCTATACGGGAACCATTTTATTAGGAAAAACGACTCCTTCCTACGACTTAGAATCTGAATATAACGAAGAATTTCCGACTGAACATATAACGAAAGAATTAATGGAACAAGTTCGCTCGACTTTTTTAGGAGAAATTCAACAGGTTCCTCCCATTTTTTCCGCCAAGCAAGTTGATGGAAAACGCGCTTATGATTTAGCTCGAGCTGGAAAAGAAGTAGTTTTAAAGGCAAATACAATTACAATTAAAGATTTCAAAATTAATGGTGGACGCTTTCCAGAAATTGACTTTGAAATAGTATGTTCTAAAGGAACTTACATTCGATCTATCGCTTCTGATTTTGGTCAAAAATTAAACTCTGGTGGAACATTAATCGCATTAAGAAGAACGAAATCTGGTGATTTTTCAATTGAAAATGCTTTGACAGTTGAAGCTTGCATTGAGAAAATTCATGCAGTTTAATTTATTTCCAAGTTAAATAAAATTAAACCAACTTTTTTAGTAATTTTGCAATCTTTTATAAAAAATTTTTGACTTATGAGTAAAATGAAACTTTCAGAGTTTGACTTTGATTTACCAGATGAATTAATTGCTGAATATCCACATGATAACCGTGATGAGGCAAAATTAATGGTTATTCATCGTAAAACTGGAAAAATAGAACATAAATTATTCAAAGACATAATTAACTATTTCTCTGAAGGTGATTGTATGATAATGAACAACACCAAAGTTTTCCCAGCGAGAATGTATGGAAACAAAGAGAAAACGGGTGCAAAAATCGAAGTTTTTCTTTTAAGAGAATTAAATCGTGAAAGTTTATTGTGGGATGTTTTGGTAGATCCAGCTAGAAAAATCAGAATTGGAAATAAATTATATTTCGGAGACGATGACTCATTGGTCGCTGAAGTTATTGACAATACCACTTCTAGAGGAAGAACTTTGCGTTTCCTTTTTGATGGTTCTTACGAGCAATTCAAAGCAAAAATTACTGAATTAGGTGAAACTCCACTTCCAAAATACATCAAAAGAGAAGTTGAAGCATCTGACGAAGAGCGATACCAAACAATTTATGCTAAAGTTGAAGGAGCTGTTGCAGCACCAACTGCTGGTTTGCATTTCTCAAGAGAATTGTTGAAAAGATTAGAATTAAAGGGTGTAAATCTTGCTGAAGTAACACTTCATACTGGTTTAGGAACTTTTAGAACGGTTGAAGTAGAAGATTTAACGAAACACAAAATGGATTCTGAAGAAATTCATATTGATGCTAAATGCGTTGAAATCGTTAACAAAGCAAAAAGAGCTAAGAAAAGAGTTTGTGCAATTGGTACAACCTCAATGCGTACAATTGAAACTTCCGTTTCGACGGATGGTATGTTGAAAACATTTGATGGTTGGACAAATAAATTCATTTATCCTCCATATGATTTTTCGATTGCTGATAGTTTAGTGACAAATTTTCACACACCACTTTCAACTTTATTGATGATGATTTCAGCTTTTTGCGGTCATGACTTAATGGTTGACGCATACAAAACTGCAATTAAAGAAAAATATAAATTTTACTCCTACGGTGATGCAATGTTAATCATCTAAAAGACTCAAGACTTCAAGACATTAGACCGTTCGCTAAGGCGAACTCAAAGACTTTGATTCACTTAGGAACAAAGTCTTTTGTCTTTAGGTTAATCTCTCCGCATTGAAAAAATTCAAAAAAATAATTAAATTCACTCTTTTCCTATTTTTAATAGGTTTTTTTGGTTTAATTACTGCTTTTTATACGCATCCAACTTTCATGGAGGAATATGCAGGAAAGTACATTTCTTTTTTTAAAGTGAAAAATTCGCCTTTTAAGGGAGCGAAAGAAAAATGCAGCGAATATGAATCTTTGTCACCCAAGCTAAACGACCGTTATTTTGATTACATCTGGAATTCTGCTTACCAAAAATTTGGTGATGTTATTAAAAATAAAGAAGAAATCAGGCCCTATTTTTTAGAAAAAAAATTAATTTTAATTGATAGTTCAAGTGTTTATCTTGTCGATTCACTTTTTCACAGCTATGCTTTTTTAACGAAGGATGCAAAAATTTTATTGGATGATATTGGACTTATTTTTCAAGCAAAATTAGTCAATACAAATTTAAGAAATAGTCGGATTTTGGTTACTTCACTTTTAAGAACTGAAAAAACAATCAAACGATTGATGAAACGAAATAGAAATTCATTAAGAATTAGTTCACATTTGCACGGAACGACTTTTGATCTAGCCCACAATGAATTTGTTTCAGAATTTGGTGTTTTGAAAACATTTTCTCAAGCAGAAATTGATTATTTAAAGGATGTTTTAGCGGAAACATTATCGGAATTAAGAGAAAAAGATCGTTGCTTTGTTACATATGAATACCATCAGGCCTGTTTTCATGTTGTAAATAAAAAAGTTTGAGAATTCGGTGTTTTTCAAATTTGAAATAAGTAATTTTACAAAAAAAACATGTTAGCAAAAAAAGCATCAGAAACTCTAGCCATTACTACTAAAGTTGTTTTACCAAACGACACAAATACCCTTGGAAATCTTTTTGGAGGCCAACTTCTGGCTTGGATGGATGTAATCGCTAGTGTTTCCGCGCACCGCCATTGCAGAAGAGTTGTGGTAACAGCTTCAGTAAATAACGTTTCTTTCAAAGAACCAATATTACATTCTTCAATTGTAACTTTAGAGGCAAAAGTTTCTCGGGCATTTAATTCATCGATGGAAGTGTTTGTAGATGTTTTTGTTGAAGATCCTGTAAATGGTAAAATGCGCAAAAGTAACGAAGCAATTTACACTTTTGTGGCCGTTGATCAAAATGGAGGACCAATTCAAGTTCCGGAATTAACACCAGAAACTGCAGAAGAAATTGATCGTTTTGAAGGTGCGTTAAGAAGGAAACAATTGAGTTTGATTTTAGCTGGAAAAATGAATCCGCATGATGCTACAGAATTGAAGGCATTGTTTTTGGGTTAAAACTTCTCCAAAATATCTTGTGCAATTTTTGTTTCATCTTGTAAATTCATGCAATCAAAATGTTTTTTCGGACAGCTTTTAAATCCAATTTTTGAACACGGTCTACAGGATAAATTTTCAACTTGCTTAATCAAAAAATTTTCTTTGTTTTCGGGCATATAAGGGTACATTCCTAATTCAGGAACCGTATTTCCCCATACACTAACTATTTTCTGATTAAAACAACTTGCAATATGCATTAAACCAGTGTCATGTGTTAAAAGCACGTTCGCTTGTTTAACAATACTGGCGGATTGATTTAATGAATACTTACCACAGGCATTTTCGATTAATTTATGCGAAAAATGACCGCAAATTTTTTCAGCAACCAAAGCATCATTTGAGTCACCTAATAGAATTATAGGATGATTAATTTTTTCAATAATCAAAATTAATTTTTCTAAGGGCAATCTTTTTGTTGCAAATTGCGCTCCAATTGCAACTGCAATAAATTTGTCAAAACCAAAGGATGTTTTTGTGTCAATTTCTGCATTTGTTGGAATAAAATAATCACAATTTTTTAAATCATTTTGAATACCTAAAAATTTCACAGTTTCAAAGTAGCGATCTACAATGTGTAAGTCAGGCATTTTATTTTTCTTTAAATAAACTAAAATCCATTTTTTAAAATTCAATTTTGGAAAAGAATAACTTTTTTTGTTCAACTTTAATTTTAAAGCCAAAGTTCTAATGTTATTGTGTAAATCAATCACATAATCAAAGTTTTCTAATTTTAATTCACTAAAAATTTCTTTGGTGCTTTTTTCAAAAGAATGTATGTTGTCAATATTTGGATTGTTTTCTAAAATTGATTTGAATTTAGATTTCACCAAATAATGTATTTCAATTCCTTCGATTTGATTTTTCAAGCACCTAGTAATTGGAGTTGTCAAAACAATATCCCCAATGGAACTAAAACGAAGAATTAAAACTTTCATGGGTTAAAAGTAATTATTTAAAACAAAAAAACCATCCGCCGTAACGAATGGTTTTAATTTTATTTAGTTTAAGTAATTATAAAAATTACAAATGTAAATTTAATTTATTTTCTGATCACTAATTTTTCAGTAGCAATTCCGTTGTTTGTAAGAACATTGACAACATAAATTCCGTTTGCAAAAGCAGCAGTATTTACGTTTAATGAACTAGCACCAGCAGTTTTGTTTCCTAAATTAGATGTGTAAACAACTTTACCAGATAAATCAGCGATTGAAACATTAACAGTTGATTCAGCTCTTAAAGAGAAATCAATTGCAATGTTTTCGTTTGCTGGATTTGGGTAAACAGAGAAAGCAGAGAATGCTTCGTTTTCGCTTAAACCAAGACCAGCAATAGTGAAACATGCAGAAGTTGATGAACAACCATCTAAAGTTGTAATCAAGGCATAACTTCCATCAACAGATGGGGTGAAAGTAGCAAATGATTGTCCAACAACATTCGTCATAGCTGGACAATTTACCCACTGAAATCCAAGACCTGGTGTATTTACCGTAGAAAGCACATTTCCATTTTGGGTCACCGTGCTTGTAATTGCTGTTACAGAAACAGTAATAACATTTGAGGTAATACCATTAACAGTTACAGAATAATCTCCAGCAGCTGAAACTGTAATTGATTGTGTAGTTTCTCCATTTGGTGACCAACTATTTCCAGTTGCTTTTGATGAAGTTAAAATTATAGATCCATTTTCACAAATTGTATTATCAACGTCATTTGAAGAAATTGCTACTGGTAAAATCACAGTTGTGCATGTTGATGAAGATTGACATGTACTTGCCGAAATTTGTACCAAATAATCCCCATCAATTAAAGGAGTGTAACTTTGGGATGTTTCACCAACTATTGGCGAATTATCTAAACAATTAATCCATTGATAAGTAGCACCAGATCCTTGAGTTGCAGTAATTGTTGTACCGTTCAATGTAGTTGCTGAATTAATTACTGGCGTTTGAATTGTAATAGAATTTGAAACGATGCCATTAGTAGTTACAAAATAAGTATTAGCAGCTGAAACTGTGATAGATTGAGTAGTTTCTCCACCTGGTGACCAAATATTTCCATTTGCTATGGAAGAAGTTAATGTTACAGTTTCATTATTACATAAAATATTATTTGCATCAGTTGAGGAAATAACAGGAGGAACAACGAAACTTAAACAAGGCGAGGTAACCGTGCATCCATTTAATGTAACTTCAACAGAATAATCTCCATCACTTGAAGGCATAAATGATTGAGATGTTGCACCAATAACATTTTGAGATGTAGAACAATTAAACCATTGATAAGTTGCATTAACATTTAATTCAGCAGAATAAAGTGCTGATCCAGAAAGTGTAACAGCATTATTGATTACTTGTACTGATAAATTTACACTTGGAGAAGTTGAACCATTTGCAGTTACTGAATAAGTGTTAGCAGCTGAAACAATAATAGATTGAGTAGTTTCTCCACCTGGTGCCCAAATATTTCCTGAAGCACTTGAAGAAGTCAATGTAACTGATTCACCTGGACAAAATGTATAAGTTGGATTTGAGGAGGTAATTGTTATTGGAGTAGAGAGATTCATTCTCACCATAGGTGTTCTTGTTGTATAAAACCAAGTACCAGTTTCATCTAAAAAAAATGAAGTTTGAGGCGCTGAAGTTCCAGATGCACCCATTCTTAAATCATTTGTTAAACCACCATCACCTAAAGTACCACCTACTAAAAGATATGAATTATCAGCAAGAAGATTTATTGGACTTAGTAAATTTAAAGTAAGCATTGTACTTATGTCAGCGGCTGTGATAGTATATGGTGCTGATTCCTCGGCAAAAATAAAATCTCCTGTTGCTGCATCAATAGTATACAATCTTAAGTATACAACAGCACCTATATTCGTGGCTGAGGAGATATACATACTACCAGAACTTGTAACCGCATCGGTAAAAATATCAAAAATGTTTCCAGCTTCATAAGCAAGTCCAGAATTTGACTGACCTCCGTCAATAACTCTCATGTCTCTAGCGTAAACATCATTTGTTATTTCAATAGGAGTACCCGCGTAAAAATTATCACTTGGATCTACGTCAATTTGAGAAGAAACAATGTTAAAAACAGGGTTGTATTGAGCTAATGAATTTGAAGGAGTAAAGGCTGAAGAGGCAAATAAAGTATCGGTAGTGCCAGAAACAACTGTTCTCACTGCACCAGTATTTGAAAAATTTGCTTCTGGAATATTTGTATTTAAAACAACATCACTTTGAGTTATTACACCTATATTTTCTACTAAAAGAGCGAAGTCAATTGGTGCAACTTGAGTTGTTGGCACCATGGAATATGGTAAAGATTCACCCCAAAAACCAGTTGTACCCCAAATAGGTAAAACTGCAGATAAACTATAATCATTAGGTATAATAATAGAAACATCATCAACTTGCCAAAAATAATGAGACGTGGCACCTGCTACACCATCAAAATTAAATCTAAATTGAAAATTTTGCAAATTCGTTGCACTTGCTAAAAATGAATTAACATTAACTTCTTTTGTAACTGTTCCTGTAAAAGAATTAACACCAAAACCTGCAGCACTAACATCATACGAAACAAAATTTGCAAAACCATCAGTTGACACTTCTACCTGAGGTTTAAATGTAGCAGAACAACAAGTTCTGTATGCATGTTCAAATTTAATTGTAAGGGATGTTTGACCAGACATATCTATCACTGGTGAAACAAGACTACCTATTCTATCAACAAAAGTAGCGGGTGTTCCTGGTGTATTTGACAAATCTGCATCAAAAATCATAAAACCATTTGCTGCTGTTGAAGAAGCAATAATATCAGCATTTGTTGTAGAAGAATATTGCCCATTTGGACCATCCGTATCAAACATCCATACAGATCCATCTACATCAGATACGGTCCAGTTTCCCATAGAGCCATTGAACGATTCTGAATACAGAATATCACCACCACTTTTAATCATGTTATGATTAGATTTTGATTTCGTGGAGTTAATATCAACACTTAAACCAGTTTCATTAGGCGATCTATCAACAATTTTTTTCTGTCCGAAAGTAATTGCTGAAAAGCTCAAACCTAAAATTAATAAATAACTTTTTTTCATAATTAATTTTGTTTTTGTAACATTAAATCATAAGTAATTGTACAAAGGTAAATTAAAACTAAGTGAAAATCAAAATATAGTTAAAGTTTTTTTACCTTTTGACATGTTCAGATAATTCATTAAAAAGGATTTAACATACTATTTCAAAAAATTGTTCAAATAAAAACTTACTTTTGTGAAAAAACAATTCAAGAATTTTGAATAAAAAAAAGAAAACATGGTGCATTCAATGACAGGTTATGGAAAATCTTCTGGTGTTTTTAATGGTAAAACTGTTTCTGTTGAACTTAAATCATTAAATAGTAAATCCTTAGATTTATATGTGAAAACTCCAAATGCATATCGAGATAAAGAATTAGTTATTCGTAAATTAATTGGTGAGCAACTAGAAAGAGGAAAAATCGATGTTTCGGTTTCAATTGAAAATTCAGTTAACTCAAAAAATGTCGAGATTAATAAAGAATTAGCGCAGATTTATTACACTGATTTAAAAAAATTAAATGAATTAACTGAAAATTCTGCGGTTGATTATATTTCTTTAATCCTAAAAATGCCCGATATTTTCTCACAAACTACGGAGGAAATAACGGAAGAAGAAATTTCTTTTTTAATGAATTTAATTCAACTTGCTTGTGAAAACTTAAATGAATTTAGAAAACAAGAAGGACAAGCGCTAGAAAAAGAATATTCAGAAAAAATTGAAGAAATTCGCTATCTACTGCAAGCTGTTGAACCTTTCGAGGCATTAAGAATTGAAACTGTGAAAGAAAAAATCAGAAAAGGCTTAGAAGAAATAGAAAACACAATAATTGATGAAAGTCGTTTGCAACAGGAATTAATTTATTATTTGGAAAAATTAGATGTGTCTGAAGAAAAAATGAGGTTGACAAATCACTTGGATTATTTTCTAGAAACAATGAAAATAAATGCTTCAGGAAGAAAATTAGGTTTTATAACCCAAGAAATTGGTCGCGAAATAAACACCTTAGGAAGTAAATCTAACCATGCTGAAATGCAGAAAATTGTTGTGAATATGAAGGATAATTTGGAAAAAATCAAAGAACAAATTTTAAATACATTATAATTCTTCACAAATTTGCCCCATTATCGTTATCTTAAAAAATATAATGTATGAAAAGTCTCGATATGTATTTTATGAAGAAACACGATAACTTTTATAAAATATTAATTTACGTTTTATGAACGATTTAGATAATCTCAAGGAAAATAAAACTGGAAAATGCATTATTTTTTCCGCGCCATCTGGCGCGGGTAAAACAACAATTGTAAAATATTTATTGGCGCACAATTCAAATTTAGAATTTTCAATTTCTGCATGTAGTCGCTATCCTCGAAGAAATGAAGAAGATGGAGTCGATTACAAATTTTTTTCCTTGACAGATTTTACCAATAAAATTAAAAATAACGAATTTATTGAATGGGAAGAAGTTTACAAAGATAATTATTACGGAACTTTAAAGTCTGAAATTCAGCGTATTTGGAATGCTGGAAAAACAGTAATTTTTGATGTAGATGTAATTGGAGGGTTGAATTTAAAAAAACAATTCAAAGACCAAGCTTTAGCAATTTTTGTGCAAGCGCCATCAATTGAAGAATTGGAAAAACGGTTGCGATTTCGAAGTACAGAAACGGAAGAAAAAATAGCTATTCGTATTGAAAAGGCAAAGGAAGAAATGATTAAAGCATCTGAATTTGACATAATTTTGGTAAACGAAAATCTAGAAATAGCTTGCAAAGATGCGATTGATTTAGTTGAAAATTTCTTAACAAAATGAACATAGGACTTTATTTTGGGACATTTAATCCAATTCATGTTGGACATTTAATAATAGCAAATCACCTTGCACAAGAAAATGAATTGGATCAAATTTGGTTAATTGTTTCTCCACAAAATCCACTTAAAGTAAAACATACACTTTTAGCTGATTTTCATCGTTTAAATTTAGTGAAAATTGCTGTTGAAGACAATCCAAAATTAAAGGCTTCAGACATTGAATTTTCGTTGGCGAAACCAAGTTTCACGGTAAATACTTTAGCGCACATCAAAGAAAAATATCCAAATGATACCTTCTCCTTGATAATAGGTGAAGATAATTTAAGGAATTTTCACAAATGGTTCAATTTTGAATATATTTTAAAAAACCATAAAATTTTCGTTTTTCCGAGAAATTTAACACAGCAAGAAAATATTGAAGATTTAGTTTTACCAAATGAGTTTATTAAAAACCACCCCAATATTCACCTTTGTGAAGATACGCCGTTAATGAAAATTTCATCAAGCTTTATTCGAGAAGCAATTATGAATGGGAAAGATGTAAGGTATTTGCTTTCGGAACCTGTTTTTAAATACGTTGATGAGATGAATTTTTACAAGTAGCCCTATAAAGTAAGACAAAAAATTTCAAGATTCAGAAGGCAAGACAGTAATTAAAATCGTGACTTCTGAATCTTAAAGTCTTAAAATACCTAAAAAAATTCTTCCTCTAATTCATTGTTATAAAAGTAGATTTATTAACTTTACAAAAAATAAAAAAAATTTATGAATCCTCGCGTTGAAAAAGCACTTAATGAACAAGTAATAAAAGAAAGTTCATCGTCACAATTTTATTTAGCAATGGCTTCTTGGTCTGAAAACAATGGCCTAAATGGAACTTCTAAGTTTCTTTACACTCATTCAGATGAGGAACGTTTTCACATGCTGAAATTGATAAAATTTATTAACGAACGCGGGGGAAAAGCTGTGATTCCTGGAATTGCGCAACCTCCTGTTGAATTTGATAATTTAGAGCGTGTTTTTGAATTATTATTAGAACATGAATTAGCAGTTACTGCGAGTATCAATAATTTAGTAGATATTTGTCTTCAAGAAAAGGATTATACGACACATAATTTTGTGCAATGGTATGTTTCTGAGCAACTTGAAGAAGAAGCCTTGGCCCGTTCAATTTTAGATAAATTACGTTTAATTGGAGGTGATAAAGGTGGAATGTATATGTTTGATAGAGACTTGGAGGCAGCCGTAAACCTTAGTGCTAAAATAGCAAGTCAACCAGCTTAAAAATAATTAAAGATTAACAGATTACAAATTACAGATTGCTTGGCTTTCAGTATATTTTTTTGAAAGCGAAGCAATCTCTAATCTGCAAATTTGTAATCTGCCAATCTAAAAAATAATGAAGAAAATAATATGTACTTTATTTTTCTTAAACTTTTTCATAAGTTTCGGGCAAAGTACATATCGTTTTAAAAATTATTCTATCATTGATGGCCTTTCGCAAAGTTCCGTAACCTCAATTGAACAAGATAAATACGGAGGATTATGGTTTGGTACACAGGATGGATTAAATAGGTTTGACGGACAAACATTTGAAAATTTCTCGGCTGATAATACAGAAGGAATTGAAAATTCGTATATAAAAACCTCCTTTAAGTCAAAAGATGGAAATTTATGGTTTGGAACATCGAATGGACTTACAAATTATAATCCTCACACAGAAAAATTTAGAACATTTCAACTAAAGGGTGGTTTCGCATTACAGATTGAAACCATTACTGAGGACAAAAAAGGTAATTTGTGGTTTGGAACTAGTTCAAACGGATTATGTGTTTTCAATAAAAAAACACATAAATTCAACTTCTTTATTTCAAAAATTCCCTCGAATAAAATTCTTTTTCTCAAATTTTTAGATGAAAAAACGCTTTTTGTAAGCACAGAAGACAAAGGTTTATACCTCTTAAATATCTTAACAAAAAAAGTTTCAGATGTAAAAGTTCTTGGAAAGCAGAAGGTTTATGTAAGAATTAATACCATTGAACAAAAAAGCACCAATTTGTGGTTACTTGGTTCAAACCAAGGACTGTATCAATTTGATAGTAAGAAAACAACAACGACTGCCTATTTACCCAAAATAGAAAAAGATTATGGATTAATTGACGTGTTGGATATTTATGTTCAAAATGAAAATCAGTATTTTATTACAACAAAAGCTCAGGGATTAATAACAATTTTTGATAAAGATAAAATCTCAAAATTAGCTCAAAATACACAAGACATTTTTCAAAAAAATGCATTATTATTTAATTCTGTAAATAAAATTTTCAAAGACAAAACTGGAACTTTCTGGGTTGCAACTGAACGGGGGATTGGTAGTTTCAATCCTTTCAATAAAGGTTTTTTGAGTGTCGAACCAAGTGGTGATTTAACTAAGGGAATTCCTTCTCCAAGTGTATGGTGTTTTTCTGAAGATAAAAGTGGAAATTATATTTTTATCGGCACGGATAATGCAATTTCACGAAAAAATTTAATTACTGGAAAATTTGATCAATTTTTACGAAAAAAAACGACTTCAACGGTTGGAAAGAACGAATCTTTGATATTATCTATTTTAGTTGTTGATAAAAATGAAGTTTTAGTAGGCACAACAGAAGGTTTGTATATTTTGAAAATCCAATCAGCTTACGCTTACAGTTTTGAGAAAATAAAATACAAAGGACTGATAAATCAATCTAATTTTGAACTAACGTACTCAATGCTTCACTGGAAGCAAAATTTATACTTTATTGCTACAAAAGGTGGGATTTTACTTTATGATAGAAATAAAGGCAATTTTCAGTCCTTTGAACATAATCCTTTGGAGGTAAAAACGACTATTTCAAATGGAATTTGTCGTTCAATGTATAAAGATAACAATGGAAAAATTTGGTTTCCTACAAGTTTAGGTGGTTTGAATTATTTAAGCGAGAAAGCTGGCTTAAAGATTATACCTTTCGAGGAAAATGAAATTTTAACTAGTACTTCTAAAGATTACATCACCAACATAATTCAGGTTTCTAAAGACATTTATTATTTTGGAACGATGGGTTCTGGAATGATTGAATATAATTTTAGAGAAAAGAAAGCAACACTTTATAATAAGAAAAATGGAATGCCAAACAATGTCATTTATGGAATTTTGAATGATAAAAATGGAAACCTTTGGTTAAGCACCAATAAAGGAATTTCAAAATTTTCTTTGGAAAAGAAAGGCTTTGAAAATTATACAGAATTAGACGGTTTAGTTTCCACAGAATTTAATCAAGGAGCATACTTAAATGCTAAAAAAGGAGATTTTTATTTTGGAACAATCAATGGATTTAATTATTTCAATCCAATAACCTTTGATAATCAACGAAAAAAAACAGACGTGGTTTTCACAAAATTTAAATTAGATGCGCAATGGCTAAAACCTAATTTAGAAGAGGGAATTTTATATAAGAATTTTGCTGAAACCAAGAGAATAGAACTGAATTACAAACAAAGAAATTTCACAGTCAAATTCATGGCTTATGATATGAGTAATCCAAGATTAGTTACTTATAAATATGATTTACTTGGTTCAGACGAAGGTGAAATAATGATTGGAAACTCAAATCAAATTCATTTTAATTCACTTGATCCTGGAGATTACACTTTAAAAGTTTATGCTCGATTAGGAAATGGTGAATGGAGTTCGAAACCTGCTGAAATACAAATATATTTGGCAGCACCATTTTGGAAAAGGACTTGGTTTTGGATTCTTTGTATATTTTTTATTGGAATATTTATTTTAGTTTATACAAGAACAAAAATTGAGGCTGAACGGCGCCAACAAGTGCGCTTGGAAATGAAAATTGTTGAAAGAACACGTGAAATAAGAGAACAAAATATTCAAATTGAAAAACAACGAGCAACAATAGAAGAAAAGAAAAATAATTTAGAAGAACAAAAACAACTGCTCGAAATTGAAAAGGAAAAAACAGAAAAATTACTTAAAAATATTATTCCAGAATCAACTTTTCAAGAAATAAAGGCAAAAGGAAAGGCAAGTGCCAGAGCCTATAAAACTGTTTCAGTTTTATTTACAGATTTTGTAGGTTTTACTAAGATTGCAGAAAAAATGAGCCCATCTGAACTGGTGAATGAATTGGATATTTATTTTAGTAAATTTGATGAAATTATTGTCAACAATAATTTAGAAAAAATCAAAACAATTGGTGACGCATACATGTGTGCTGGCGGCGTACCTGTAAGAAACAACACCAATCCAATTGATGCGTGTATTGCAGCACTTCAAATTCAAGAAAGCATGGAAATCATGCGTCATGAAGCGTTAATTTCAGGAAGAGTGGTTTGGGATTTACGCTTGGGAATCAACACAGGTGAAGTTACAGCTGGTGTTATTGGTTCAGAAAAATTAGCTTACGACATTTGGGGAGCAACTGTAAATCAAGCGCAACGAATGGAAATGCTTGGTGAGCCTGGAAAAGTAACTATTTCTGGACAAACATTCCAATTTATTGAACCTTATTTCTTGTGTACTTTTAAAGGAAAGGTAAAATCAAAAAGTAAAGGTTTGATTGATATGTACACGGTTGATGGCATAAAACCAGAACTTTCACAAGATGGTTTAGGCTTATTTCCAAATGATCGTTTTCATCAAATTGTCAACCTTCATCATTATAGTAGCATTAATTATTATAAAGCTGAGCGACATATTATGAAGGTTTTGCAGAAAAAATTATCTCCAAAATTACATTATCACAGTATTGCCCACACAAAAGATGTGTGTCGTGCAGTTGAACGTTTGGCTTTGCTTGAAGGTGTTGCCGATGACGGTTTGTTTTTGTTAAAATCTGCCGCAACTTATCACGATGCTGGTTTTGTTGAAAGTTATGATAAAAACGAACCTGTTGGAGCAAGAATGGCTGGGGAAATTTTGCCAAGCTACGGTTATACAAATGAACACATTGAAGAAATCAGACGGTTAATTTATGTTACTCAAATTCCGCACAAGCCAACAAACAAATTGGAAGAAATAATCTGTGATGCCGATTTAGATTACCTTGGAAGAGATGATTTTCATTTCATTGCAGATAAATTACGCTTGGAATTACGGGAGCATGGTAAAATTGACAGCGACCGCAAATGGGATGAAATTCAAGTGATGTTTTTAACGCAACATCAGTATTTTACTGAGACAGCGAAAAGTACACGTCAAGCGAAAAAAATGCAAAACTTGGAAGAAGTAAAAGAACGATTAGAACGGGATGAATATGCAGATTAGATTTATTTTACTGATTCTTTTTTCCTTCGTCACTGCGAATTTCTTTTTCTCACAATCCTTAGATAAAATTTCCAATCTAAATAAAAAACTGAATGAAATTTCTGGATTGGAAGTTTTAAATGATTCTTGTTTTTTAGCTCACAATGATGGAGGAAATGATCCCAAACTATTTGTTTTAAATAAAAACGGAGACATCATTCATGAGGTTGTGGTGACAAATGCTAAAAATGTTGATTGGGAAGATCTTACTCGTGATGAAAAAAACATTTACATTGCTGATGTAGGAAATAATTCAAACTCCAGAAAAGATTTATGTATTTATATAATTACAATTGATTCTTTACTTTTCAAAAAAGAAGTAAAAGCGGAAATTATTGAATTCTCTTACGAAGATCAGAAAGATTTTCCACCAAATAAAGATTGTTTTTTATTTGATTGTGAAGCGATTGCATATTTTGAAGATGAATTATATCTTTTCACAAAATGCAGAACGGAGCCATATTCTGGAATTTGCAATGCTTATAAATTATCCTGTAAGAAGGGGCAAAGAAAAGCGAAATTCCTTCAATCAATTCAATTGAAAGATCGAAAAATGAAATTAGACGGAGTAACAGCTGCTGAAATTGAAAATGGCATTTGTTATTTATTAACCTACTCATCTATAGAAATTTTTTCCTGCACCAACGAAAAATTTGAAAAAATAAAAAGAATTAAACTCGAACTTATTAGCCAGAAAGAAGCGCTTTGCAGAAAAGGAAAACATTTATATATTGCTGATGAATATTACAGTTCGGCTTTAAAAAACAAATTTTACAAACTAAAAATCAAGTAAATGAATAACAAAAACTTAAAAAAATTCAAGGCAATTATTTTTGACATGGATGGAGTTTTAATCGATTCTGAACCTTTATGGAAAATTGCCATGGAAAAAGTTTTTAATGAAGTTGGCTGCAATTTAACGCGCAAAGATTTTGAAAAAACAGTGGGTTTACGTTTAGATGAGGTGATTAATTTTTGGTACAAACATTCACCTTGGAAAAATTTTGGACCTGAAGAAGTTTTACAAAAAATCATTGCTGAAATGGTTATTTTAATCAAAGCAACTGGAAAACCTCTACCGGGTGTTCTTGAGAGTTTGACTTTTTTCAAATCAACTGGTTTTAAAATTGGTTTGGCAACTTCTTCCTATGAAATTTTGATTGATACCGTTTTAGAAACATTAAACATTGCTCATTTTTTCGATGTCACCCATTCAGCTGAACACGAAAATTATGGAAAACCACATCCAGAGGTTTATATCAATACCGCCAAAATGTTAAAAGTTGAGCCAATCGATTGTATTGTAATTGAAGATAGTATCAATGGGGTAATTGCGGGAAAAGCGGCAAAAATGCACGTTATTTGTGTGCCAGAAAAAACCCATGAACTCAACAAAAAATTAATCATAGCAGATGAAATTTTTGAAAATTTGGGAGAAATGTTGGAGAAAATGAAATGATACCTTTAAAATCCCGCAAAAATCGCTAATTTCACACCATGTTAATCGAAATTAAAGACAAAGTTGCATCACTTTCCTTGTTTGAAAATAAATTTGTGTGTGACTTAAATGCTTGCAAGGGCGCTTGTTGCATAGAAGGTGATTCCGGAGCGCCAATTACAGAGGAAGAAATTACTATTTTAGAAGACGATTTGGAAAAAATAAAGCCATATATGCGTCAAGAAGGAATTGATACTGTTGATAAATCGGGTGTTTTTTACATGGATTGGGACAACGAAGCGGTTACAACTTTGGTAAATGGCAAAGAATGTGCCTTCGTGAATTTTGATAAGAACAACATTGCAAAATGTGCTATTGAACAAGCGCATAAAGAAGGGAAAACGAGCTTTAAAAAACCAATTTCCTGTCATTTATATCCAATTCGTGTTCAAAAATTCAATGATTTTGAAGCTTTAAACTACAGCGAATGGAAAATTTGTGAACCAGCTTGTGCTTGTGGTTCAAAATTAGATGTTAAGGTTTTTAAATTTCTGAAAGAACCAATAATACGGGCTTTCGGAGAAGATTTTTACCAAGAAATGGAAACGATTGATTTAGAATTGGAAAAGCAAAAAAATTAAATCAGAAATAATTGTAACGAAAGCAAGAATTTTAGTATTATATTTAATTTTGGCACCTAATTTTTAGTGAAAAACAAAGTGAATATTATTCTGGGAACCGGCCAGTAACTCAGCCTTGATGTAATCAACAAACGTTCTCAAAGTCTAGTGACGAGCATTTACTGACAAGAAGTTGGGAGTTTTCTTTTATTTGATAATCGAAAGCAGCACTTTCTCTTCTTTTTCCGCAAAATAAAAGTGAAGATTAGTATATAAAGATAAATTTTTTTGGCCAATAGTGATTCTTTTTATATAATAGTTCTACAATTTCAAAAAAAACCTTATTTTTGTAACGGATAAAAATTTCTACTCTTTTTGGATGTGGAAAAATGATCTAAAAAATAAAATTTCAACAATAAAATGAAAATATTAGCAGCAAACATTAAACTTGATTCAATCATTGAATTGGTAGAGAAAAAAGGAATTGAAGCAAAAGGCTTATCAGAACAATTGAAAGAATTGAGAGAATTTGCTTTGAAAGAGCAAGATCCTTTGTTGACAAAAGTTTTGCGTTTAACATACGAATACCTTATCGAAAAAGAAGCTTTTGATGTTCAAGCTCAATATGAAGAAGACGAAGAAGGAAACGAATTTCCTTTGGAAATTGAAGACAAAGAAAATTTATTGTATTTGTTGAACTTGCTAAAAAATGCAGATCACAAAATTAACCGAGAGGAAATCAAAGATTATCGTACTGCTTTAAAAGAAGAATTATATTAATACACACTTCTAAATAAATAAAAAAAGGTTCTCGAAATGAGAACCTTTTTTTATTTTATCACTTTTGGTAAATTTTTCTTTTTGGAGGCTGGGAAAAACATCAGTGAACTTGTGTTTACGCAAAATCGCGTATTTTTATCAGTATAACCTTCTCCAACAAAAACATGTCCCAAATGACCTTGACAATTATTGCAAATTATTTCAACACGCGATCCATCAGCATCTGGAACTTGTTTTACTGCCCCATCAATGGCTTTATCAAAACTTGGCCATCCACAATGAGCTTCAAATTTATCTTCAGAAGTGTATAGTACATTATTACATTGACGGCATAAATAGATTCCTTCGTCATTTTTCAAATAATATTCTCCTGTAAATGGTCGGTCAGTTGCCTTGTTTATAATTACATTTTTTTCTTGATCGGTTAAAGTATTGTATTTTATATTCATTGCTTTATTTGTTTGATTTGTATCAATTTGTGATTTACAACTGCTTACAAAAAGTGAAGTAAACACTAGAAAATGGAATATTTTATTTTTCACAGGTATTGTTTTTTACACAATTAACGAACTAAAAGCCAAAATAGTTTTAGAAAATCAAACTTTTTTTCTCAATTCAAAATTTTGACCTAAATAAACCTTTCTCACTTGCTCATCTGCAGCTAATTCTTCAGCGGTTCCAGATTTTAAAATACTTCCTTCAAATAATAAATAAGCTCTATCTGTAATGGAAAGTGTTTCTTGAACATTGTGATCTGTGATAAGAATTCCAATGTTTTTCTTTCTTAAATCTGAAACAATACTTTGAATATCTTCCACAGCAATTGGATCTACTCCTGCAAAAGGTTCATCAAGTAAAACAAATTTTGGTTCAGTAGCTAAAGCCCTAGCAATCTCTGTTCTGCGTTTTTCTCCTCCAGAAAGTCTGTTTCCAAGATTTTTTCTAACGTGTGTTAAACTAAATTCTTCCAACAATTGTTCCATGCGTTCTTTGCGGTGAACTTTTGTTAAATCAGTCATTTCTAAAATGGACAAAATGTTATCTTCTACGCTTAATTTTCTAAAAACCGAAACTTCCTGCGGTAAATAACCCAAACCAAGTTGTGCTCTTTTATACATTGGCAAACTTGTGATGTCCAAATCATCTAAAAAAACAGAGCCTTCGTCTGGTTTTACCAAGCCAACCATCATGTAAAAAGAAGTCGTTTTTCCAGCTCCATTCGGCCCCAAAAGTCCAATAATTTCTCCTTGGCTAACTTCTACAGAAACTCCTTTCACAACAGGTCTTCCTTTGTAAGATTTTTTTATATTGTTGGTGTGAAGTTTCATTTTACAAATATAGTTTTTATTGGTAAAAGCATGCAAAAAGAATTATATTTTCTTTTTACCCCTTAGAAGCTCTGAAAATATGAGTTCTAAACTTTCTAAGCCACTATAGGCTGTTTTTTTCATAATCATCAAGCTTTAAAAGATAAATGCCCATCTAAATCTGATTCCTAGGGGATTGATTTTTTTGTCAGTTGGTAATATTGGATCTAAATGCGTCAATCTCCAAACTAAATCTACTCTGCCAACTTTAAAGATATTTTCAATTCCTAGAGCTGCTTCTGCATAGGGGGTTTTTCCAAATTTTCGAGTAAAATCTGGTAATAACATTTCTTTTAAATGCCGCTCACTTATTGATCCATAAGTAATTCTTCCAATTGTTACCAATCTCCATTTTAGCTTCTTAATTAAAGGAATTCGATCAAAAAATAAACCTTCCCAATGTTGTTCCACGTTTCCTCCAATATAGCTATCAGAAATAAATTCGAAGAAATTTAATTTGTTAAATGCATTTGTCATCAACCAGTATGATTGACTTCCTTCGTGAATTTTTAAAAAAGGATATGCAGCCGTTCCAAAAACATAACCAGCTTCTATTCCGTATTTTAAGTAGCCAAAAACTCCTACAGAAGTATTGTGATTCATCCTAAATTCAATCTTTTGATAGGAATATTCACTCCCGAAAACTCCTTTAACACCAAAAACACCTTGTAAAATAAAAATAGGATATTTGGACCGTAAGGTACTTCTGTCAAAGGCTCCTGAAACAAATTCTTCGTCTTTTGTCCAGCGAATTCTAGCAGTAAATTCAGTTGTTTGAATTTTTGTTAATCGTTGCAAAATATTTTCAGCATCATATTTTTCATATACTGTTAATCCGATAGGTAAAAATTCCTTCCATTCAATAGCACCATACAAAACGAGGTCTTTTTTGACATCTTTTTCAAAATTAATTCCAACTTTTTCAACAAAAGTTAATTTATCCATAGGTGCAGTTCTAAAAATAGAATTGAAAGTTGAACCAGCTGAGGCTGCAGTTGAAGACATTCCAAATTGTTCAATATCGTGATTGTAAAATGCTGTTAAAAGTCCTCTTTTTTTCTTGGAAGTATTAATTCTAATAGAAGCTCCATATTTAAATCGTAGATCTTCAAAGCCAAAAGCCATTTTTCCCCCAAGTTCCACTTTTCTAGAAAACTTATTAGAAGTTCTTAAAGCCAGTCCCGTTCTAACTCCTTCAACAAAATTTATTGATAAAAGGCTAAACGCACTACCGATTTCAAATTTCCCCAAACCATAAAAACCTGTTGCACCTAAATATGCAAGAGTCTTTAAGGATCGAAACATACTTGTGTTTTCAAGAGAATCAATCATGTTTTGAATTCCAACTTCTTGAACAGATAACGGTTCATGTCTGTGAATGAGCCAATATTTTTCATCTCGAATTTGTGCACTATCAGTATATTCAACAGCATTATCGGCGTTGTAAAATTCAAAATCTTTTTCTTTATTGATAATAAAATCTTTTCGAGAAGATACTTTTCTAGCAAAAAAACCATAAACAGCAGATTTTTTTGTGATTTTTAAATCCACAATCATGCTTTCTCTGGTCATCATCCAAACTTCTTTTTCTACTTGATCAAATTCTTGTTCGAAGTATAGATCTTGCACATAATTAATATTTGCCCATGGAGAGATGGATGCTTTGATACTTTTTACAGCGTAAGTTGTGTCGTGAATCCACATTTCACCTTCAAATGTCATATCACCAGTTCTCTTAGGTGTAAATCGTAATTTGTAACACCATTGTTTTCCGATGAAAGTTGAATCTTCTAGGTAGAAACGGTAAAAATTTCGGGCAATAATTGAAACAGGACTAACAAAATTTCGTTGAAAAAGATTGATGTTATTATCGTAAATATTCATGTCTAAATACATGTCACCAATCAACTGATTGATTTGAAAATTATCTATCCCACTGATTTTTGAAGCTGCAATTATTTCTCTTTTTTTTCTTGGATCATTTCTAAAATAGAAATCTGAGAGGGATTCACTCAGCAGCACAGGAAGGAAATTTTTTCCATTGTCTGCTGAATCCAAATAATCCATAACTAAATCTAAGCGTTTGACTATTGGATTTTTTGAAAATTTGTCACCAATATTATTTATATCTAATTGTACTTTGTTATACAATTCATATTCATAAGAATTCAGTTTTACTTTGTTATTTATGTCTTTGTTTTTAATCACATATTTATGTAATCTTGTGGATGGAAGTTCTTCGGGGGCTTTTATAACAACTTCATTTACTTCCGAAACTTTTATTTCTAATTTGATGTTTATTTCCTGTGAGATGTCTTTTTTGATTTTAATTGTTTTTGTAATATACCCAGCAAAAAAGACTTGAATGCTATCCGCACCGTAATAAGATTCTAAGACAAAATTTCCAACAGAATCTGATAATGTTCCAATTTTGGAATCGAAGAATTTAATTCTAACAAAAGGCAAGGTTTCGCCTGTTGATACATCTGTAATTTTTCCATAAACTTTTGTTTGCTGCGCGAAATTTATGGAGGAATTAAAAACTAGAAGTAAAAATAAAAAACTACGAATCATGGATTAGCCATATTTGTTTTGTTTCGGTTTTTTTCAACTGCAACAACTACAAATATACTTAATTCATACAACATTACAATTGGAATTGCAACAATTATTTGACTGATTAGATCTGGTGGCGTAATAACTGCTGAAAGAATTAAAACTCCAACAATTGCGTGTTTTCGATATTTTCTTAAAAAAATAGGGGTAATTATTCCCAATTTAGCAAATAAATACATAACAACAGGCAAAAGAAAAAGTAGTCCTGAATAAAAAACAGTTGAAATAATTGTACTCATGTAAGAACTAATTGTAAAAATATTTTCAACGTCTTTTGAAATTTGATAAGTTCCAAAAAACTGAACACAAAGCGGAGCAACAACAAAGTAACCGAATAAGATTCCTGTAAAAAACAAAATACTTACATAAAAAACGATTCCTTTTACAACTGATTTTTCTTTTTGTTTAAGTCCAGGTTTTACAAAACTCCAAATTTGATAAAAAATGTACGGAAAAGCTAAAACAACTCCTCCAATTATACTTGTCATCATGGCGTAAGAAAATTGTCCGGCCATGGTTGTACTTTGCATTTTTACAGGAATTTCATCAATACAAATTCCAAACATGTCACACATAAGACGAAAAGTAATGAAGTCTGGTTTTGACATAGAAAGAAAAAGGTTATCCATAATCCATTCTTGAAACCACCATAAAACAACTGAAATTGTGACAATAGCAATAGCAATGCGCACCAATCTCCACCTAAGTTCTTCCAGGTGGTCTAAAAATGACATTTCTTTTCTATCTTCCATAATTTAGAACTTGTTATATCGTCCGCCGCTACCTTCGGTGCTTCCTTCGGAAATGTTGTTATTTTTAGTTAAATATTCCTCCCTAACAAATGTAAATTCCAAACAATTGAGTTTTGAACATGACTAATAAGAAAACTAGATTGACAAGTTCCTATTAAATAGCCTAACAATATTTTTCACAAAAATAATCAAAGTGTTTAAACTACGTGATTATATATCTTTTTAATTTAAAAAAATGAAAAAACTAATCAAAAAAACTTGGTCTTTATTGAATAAATTCATTTTTTTGAAGTACTTTTGTACTCATATTTAAGCATTTTCAAAAAATGAGTAAAAATAAGCAAATCAAAAGTGCATTAATTTCGGTATTTAACAAAACGGGTTTAGAGCCAATTATTGCAAAATTAGATGCATTAAATGTTACAATTTACTCAACTGGAGGAACACAAGAATTCATTGAAAAACTTGGAGTTTCGGTTAAAAGAGTAGAAGATTTGACTTCTTATCCTTCTATTTTAGGAGGTAGAGTAAAAACGCTTCATCCTAAAGTTTTTGGTGGAATTTTAAATAGAAGAAACATCCAAGAAGACCAAACTCAAATTGCTGAATATGAAATCCCTTCTTTGGATTTAGTAATTGTTGACTTGTATCCTTTTGAAGAAACAGTTAAAGCAACATCGGATTTAGATACAATTATTGAAAAAATTGATATTGGTGGAATTTCTCTTATTCGCGCCGCGGCAAAAAATTACGAGGATGTTGTTGTTATTCCTTCTCAAGTTCAATATGAAAAATTCTTAAATGTACTGACAGATTTAGGAACAACTTCTTACGAAGAAAGAATGTCATTTGCTCGTGATGCATTTAACGTCTCTTCTCACTATGATGCTCAAATTCATGCTTATTTTACTACTCTAACTCAAGATAAAGATCTGGCTTTAAAAGTTTCACTTCAAAAAGGAGAAGTACTACGTTACGGAGAAAACCCGCATCAAGAAGGAGTTTTTTATGGCGATTTGAATGCCGTTTTTGATAAATTAAACGGTAAAGAATTGTCTTATAATAATTTGTTAGATGTTGATGCAGCAGTTCAATTGATGCAAGAATTTAAAAATGACGAACCAACTTTTGCTATTTTAAAGCACAACAATGCGTGTGGAATTGCAACTCGTCCAACAATTAAAGAAGCATTCGAAGGAGCTTTAGCTGGGGATCCTGTTTCTGCTTTTGGAGGAATTTTGATTTCAAATAAAACAATTGATGAAGAAACTGCTGAAATAATGAACAGTTTGTTTTGTGAAGTTGTCATAGCTCCAGCTTATAACCCAAGAGCATTGGAAATTTTACAGTCAAAGAAAAATCGGATTATTTTAAAACAAAAGGAAGTCAGTTTTCCAAAAAAACAAATTCGCACAATATTAAATGGAATTTTGGAGCAAGATAGAGATTTTAAATCTGAAACAAAAACTGAGTTAAATACAAGTACCATAACTACTCCTACAGAATCGGAAATTGAAGATTTATTGTTTGCTAATAAATTAGTTAAACATACAAAATCGAATACAATTATACTTGCAAAAAACAAACAATTATTGGCTAGTGGAACTGGTCAAACTTCAAGAGTTGATGCTTTGAACCAAGCAATCCACAAGGCAAATACGTTTAATTTTGACTTAAAAGGTTCAGTTATGGCTTCCGATGCTTTTTTTCCTTTTCCAGATTGTGTGGAAATTGCTAAAAATGCAGGAATTTCAGCTGTTATTCAACCGGGGGGATCAATTAAAGATGATTTATCCATTGCCTATTGTAATGATAATCAACTTTCGATGGTCATGACTGGAGTTAGACATTTTAAACATTAATTCACTAAAATTAAAAAACTTGCGATTAAATGAAACTTTATTTGCAATTTTACGATAAATACGTCAAAATAAAGTCTTTCTATGCAAAGACAATAAAAATAAAATGGGATTATTTAGTTTTTTAACACAAGAAATAGCAATCGATTTAGGTACGGCAAATACCTTAATTATTATGAATGACAAAGTAGTTGTTGATGAGCCATCGATTGTTGCAAGAGACATTCAAACAGGGAACATTGTTGCAATTGGAAAAAAAGCGCAACAAATGCACGGAAAAACGCACAAGTTAATTGAAACAGTTAGACCATTGAAAGATGGAGTAATTGCTGATTTTCAAAGTGCTGAAGCCATGATTCGTGGAATGATCAAAATGATTAACGGAGGGAAAAAAAGTATGTTTTCTCCAAATTTGAGAATGGTCGTTTGTATTCCTTCTGGTATTACTGAAGTTGAAAAACGTGCTGTAAGAGATTCATGTGAGCACGCTGGAGCAAAAGAAGTTTACTTAATTCACGAACCAATGGCAGCAGCTATTGGGATTGGAATTGATGTGGAAGAGCCAATGGGAAATATGATTATTGATATAGGAGGTGGTACATCCGAAATCGCAGTAATTGCCCTTGGTGGAATCGTGTGTGATAAATCAATTCGTATTGCCGGTGATGATTTCACGCAAGATATTGAGAAATATATGCAGCGTCAGCACAACATTTTAGTTGGTGAAAGAACAGCTGAGCAGTTGAAAATTGAAGTTGGAGCAGCAATTCCAGAATTAGATAATCCACCACAAGATTATGCTGTACGAGGACGTGATTTGATGACAGGAATTCCAAAAGAAATAGTTGTTTCATATTCTGAAATTGCTCATGCTTTGGATAAAACGATTTCTAAAATTGAAGAAGCTATATTGAGTGCATTAGAGATGACGCCACCAGAACTTTCAGCAGATATTTACAAAACTGGAATTTATTTAGCTGGCGGAGGTTCTATGTTAAGAGGTTTGGATAAGAGAATTTCTCTAAAAACAAAATTACCAGTTCACATTGCTGAAGATCCGCTTAGAGCAGTTGCTCGTGGAACAAGCATTGCATTGAAAAATATTGATAAATACCAATTCTTGATCAAAGATTAAGAATTTTAAACTAAATTATAAACCTCATTTCTGAATAGTCTTGAGGTTTTTTTGTTAATTTGTATTTTATCTTTTGAATCTTTTTTGAGGAACTTTGCCGTTAGAAAGATAATTCCAGCAAAAAAATGTAAAACGATTGTCATAATAATTATGACCTAGATAAAAAGTTTTATTAAACTCACATCTCGATAGAAATAAGTTTTAAAAAAGAATAAAATTCAAATTTACAGTATCTTAACCTGAGTTCTGCAGTATAATTTTCCTCTAGTATTATTTCCTATCCCCAAACTTCTTTAAAAGTAATTCCGAAAGTTTCTAGTTCACTTAAAATTGGCAAATATACTTCAGGCATGACTGGAATTTGAACTCCTTTTAACTGAATTTCATCGTTTAAAATTAATTTACCACATATGGCTACTGGTAAACCAACTGTATTACTCATAGAAGTATAAGTTTGGTCTTCGCCAATATTAACCATAGAAGAATTAATGGTATGATTTTCAAAATTCAATTCGTATTCAAATTCATGATACATAACCAACATGTCCTTATCATTTGGATTTAAACTCAATTTATTAACAAGAATTTTTTCTAATAATTGAGCAGGAGTAGCATTTTTAAAACCTATTATTTTTTCATCATCAAAAATTTCAAGCCAAGAAAATTTTTGAAATAATTCTTCATTATCAGGTGTCCAAAGTCTTTTGAATTTTGTTTCAACAGCTTCTTCAATACTATAAGGTAAAAAACTATTGATAAAAGTTCTTGCAGTGAAATTTTCTGAATTTTCAATGGAATAGGTGTCATCAGTTAAACCGAGCTGAACAAAAATGTCCCAAGCCTCAGAAAAACCAACTTTTCTCAAAGTACCTCTAAAAATTGTAGGAATATCTTCTAATCCATAAACTGCTCGGTATGAAAGTGAATCTCTATTTGCATAGCCCTCAAAAGAACCATAACCAGGAATTTCAATTCGATCAAGTCGCTTAAATAATTGATGATATGGAATGTATTTATAACGATTATTTCTAATGAATTTTGATGCACCTCCTTGGCCTGCTAACACAACATTTCTTGGATTCCATGTAAATTTATAATTCCATGGATTATCGTCACTTTCTGGAGAAATTAAACCACCACAATAGGATTTGAAGCTGGTTATCTTTCCTCCTTTATCAATAATTTCATCAATGATTTTTGCTGCACTCATGTGATCAATTCCCGGATCTACACCAATTTCATTCATAATGATTATTCCAGCGTCAATTGCATCTTGATGCAGCCCTTTCATTGCAGGCGAAACGTATGATGGAGTAATTAAATTTGTTTTGTATTTGATGCAATCTTGAGCTATATCTATGTGAAAACGGGCAGGCAACATACTTATTACCAAATCAGCATTTTCGATTTCAGTTTTTCTTTCTTCTGGATTTAACGCATTAAATGACAATGCAATTCCTCGTTCATTTCCATTGATTTTTTTTTGAACTAAATCGATGTTTTGATCCACAATTCTTACTTGCCAATTATGTGAAGAAGCATTGTTTAAAAAATAACGTATCAAGGATGAACTTGATAAACCTGCACCTAAAATTAATATTGTTTTCATTTAAATCTTTAAAAGTTCGTAAAGTTAAATAAAAATCAAAAATAGAGTGGTTTTGTTAAATAAATGTTTTTATTATTTACTTTTCGCAAAGTAATTATAATATTCCAAAACTTGTTTTACCCAAACATAAGCAAAAAATGGGATTACAACAAAACTAAATTTGTTGTAATCCCAAGCTATTTGAAATTCAAAATGTAAAAGATGTTGAATTGCTTTTGTAATTCCACAACCCAAACAATCAATATTTAAGAAGCTTTTTGATGGACAAATCGAAGTCCCCACATCAAAGTAATTTGCTGGCAAAAATATTAAAATAAGTGGCAAAACAACTAAACAAAATATAATGCTAGCCCTTAACCATAATTTAATTTTTTTTTGCACATGTAATTACTTAAGGCAAACAATTAATGCATGGATTACACCAGGAAGCCCACAAAGACAAGTTAATAACAAGTTTATCCAACATTTATCATTCCATTCTCCTTGATTTAAATACACTGCTACTGGAGGCAAGAAAAAACATAAAACAATAATTAATATATGGCTCGTATCATCTTTTTGATTTGATTTAGCTAATTTTTTTAATGCTTTAATAGTTTGTTTTGTAGCGATTTTAGTCTCTTTTTTAGAACTTTTTTCAGACGCAACATAATTATTTTTTCCGTTTTCAAATACTGAAGTTGAATTTGATTCAATTTCAGAAGAGGTTTCAGCAACATTTACATAATCTCTTGACTCAACTGCATCTGAAACAAATTTATTGTCAATTGATGCACTTACAAGATGATTTTCATAGTCAACTTCTGATTTTTCTGTTTTTTTAGCTGCTCTAATGATTGTTTTATCATTTGCCATGGATAATTCTTCTTGAGCTAAATCACTTCCTTTTTGAGAATCGTATTTGCTTTTAAAATCAATGTGAAAACCTTTGTTATGCTTTCTTTTTGTAATAAAATTGTTCGAAACTACATCATTTGAAGTTGAACAAGCGTTTAAAATTAGTACACCAAAAAGTGCAACTACTTGAATTCTAATAAAATTTTTCATAAATTTTGTTTTAAAGTTAAGTTACAAATATAACCATTAAATGTAACATCTATTGGCTTATTTTAAAAATTTTAAGTCCGTTATCTTCACCCACAAATTGAAGAGATTTGAAATTAAAATTTAAATTAGTAATATAATTCGAATCTGTTAAAATAACATAATCCGCTCCTTTTCTAATATACTTTTTATATTTTAAAATACTCACTGAACTTGAATCTTGGATGTTCCATCCAGAATGATTTATAAAATATAATCCGCCGTTTGGTGTTAAATCAGGGACAATTATAAATTTGGCTTTTTTGGAAATATTTAGTGTATTAATAAAACTTTCTGAGTTTGATAATTTATCTCCTATTACAGCATATAAATCATTTTTAATACTGAATCTCTCAGCTAATTTTTTATTTGCATAATTGAGACTCAATAAACAAATTAATGCCAAAATTAATTTGATAGAAAAGTGATTTATTAAATTTGGAAATTTATTTTTTAAGGAGACAAAAGAGGAACTGACAATAAAAACAATTGCAGGAATTAACGTTATGAAATAATAATCATGTTCCTTGAATTGGGAATAAAAAAGCGTGAAAAAAGCTAGGGTACCTGAAAATACGAAAACTGCTGGTATTAAAATTACTTTTTCACCTTTTTTGATAAAAAGGATTCCTAAAATAGTTACTAAAAAGAACAAATGAAAAGTCGTTTGAAAATAATATTTTGTAAACCAGTAATTGGACATATAATCCCACACTTTGAAAATTTCCTTTTTGCTCAAATTCCAAATTGGAAGAGGTTCAAATAAAAAAGATTTCACTTGATTTTTTATATTGTAATCAATCATGTATAAATTCCATGAAATAATTATCAAGAGTGAAAAAAACATTATCGAGATTGTATTGATATTTTCTTTTACTATTATTTTGAAACTTTTTTTCGCTAAAACATCCAAACAAATCACAGTTAAAAACGCACTTAATGGATGAATAAAAAATGTGACTTTCAATAAAGAAGCTATAGTGAAAAATACAAAAGCAATTATCCCGTTTTTTGATTTGTCTCGTTGATTTATAAAATTATAGAAATAGAACCATCCAATAAAGATTAATCCTAACGAACTTGGGTCAGGCAAAAAGTTAATCGAATAGTTTAAAAGAACTGTTGAAGAAATAAATAAAAATGTAAAAGTATAGGCAAAATATTCACTCTTAAAAAAGGCTTTTAAAAGTTTAAATAAATACAAAAATCCGGTTGAACTGATTAGTAAAGTAATTAATCGAAGAATAAAAACATCATTGTTATAAATTAAACGTAAAAGTGCGGCTAGATAATAAATGATTGGAAATTCACAAGCAGCATTTCCATTTAGGCTTTGTTGGTTAAAAACCTTGGTCTGAAAAAAATGGAAGCCATTATTGTAATAATTTGCTGCAAAAGATAATGAATCTGTTTGCCTCATAAAATGTATTCCTTGTGGTTTTAAAAATAAAACTTTATAAAAATCAAAGTAAAAATAAAGAAGAATTAAAAGAGCAAAAAATAAGTAGTTTTTGTGCTTAAAAATTTTAATCATACTCTTTTATAATTTCCCAGCTAAAACAAATGCTAGTTTATTTATAAAAGTATTACCCGCAAGATCAAAGGCTTCAAATACAAGTACGTATGTTCCGATACTTGCTTTTTGATTTGTTTCTGTAACGCCATCCCACGTAAAAGTACCTTCAGTCCCAATTAATTCACTTTTTGTTATGTCTTTAACCTTTCTACCTCGGTCATCATAAACTGTTAAAGTAGCTAATTTACCACTATTTATCATCGAATAATTGATCTGAAGAACATCTTCGTTGCCATCATTATCTGGTGAAAAAAGAGAATTTGTAAGTGAAATTACACCTTCTTTTTCTCCATACATCTCTTGAGAATTTTCTCTTCCTGGTGAAGCAAATCCAATTGTTTCAGATGCTGTATGCCAATTGTTTTTGTCATTTGAAAGTCCCTTTGAATCAATTTTTTCTAAGGATTTTCCATCAGTATCATCAAGCAAAGCAAATTGCCAATCGCTTTCATAACTTACTTTATCAATTATATTGTATGTTTTAATTAGATAAACGGTACCAGAATCATTGCTGTAAGTTGGCAAACTCATTTCAATAAATTTACCAGAAATTGTTGCAGGATAAAGTTGTTTTTGACTATTGGAATCTGGTGTTATAACAACATAATCTCCAGGATTTAAGACGTAATTAATAGCAATTATTTTATTATTTGAAATGGTATCATTCGAAAAATTTGCTAATTCGTAATCTTTTAAATTAATCAATTTTTTTGAGTTATTTTTTAGTTCAATAAAATCTGCACCTCCAGTTTTTGAGTCAGAAAGAATTTCATTTATCACCAAATCCCCTACAATTGCATCTTCAGGTAAGGCAAACGACCCACTCAAATTTGCGATATTATTCCAACAATCTTTTATATTTTGAATATTAATATTGTAAGTTTGTGATGCAACTAAATTTTCGTTAAATTGAATCAACATATTTGTCGGAAATTCTGCACTTGCAGCGAAAATATCAAAAATTGTAAGTCCTGGATTGGCTGTAGCTAGAGCATTTACCAAACTCAAAGAATCCATACCTTCTGAAAAATCTACAGATAAGTATTTTGGTGCAATTGCTGTTAATAAAATGATACTTGGATCTTGTGTATCAGGTGTAATATCAAAAATTGAATTTTGAGCACCAGGCGTCCCACCGCTTGCTGAATTGCTAGCCTTCCAATTATCTTTTCCAGAACATGGATCGTTTGGATTTATCAGCTCAATTGTATATCCACCATCTGCTTTAATTTCATCTTGATACCACGTATCATCAAAAGTCAAACTGTCAATTTGAAGCCCACTTGTATCTCTAAGAACAATATTATCGCCAGCATTATTCAAACTTGGAAAACTTGAAACTGCAATTGAATTTGGAAATGAATCTTTGGCGGAGGTAGTTACCAATACTTTGTAATCACCAGGAAGAATCCAAGAATCAGCAATTGTACCCGAAGTTGCGTTATCCCCTAATTTCCAACCTTGTAAATGAAATATTTTAGAGCTTTTATTGTAAATCTCTACAAATTCTATTTCTGCCAAACCAATTTTTGGTGAAGGATCACAGAAAAACTCTGTAATAACAATATCTCCTTTTGACGGAATTTCTCCTAACAAAAGTGAAACATTCAAATTGCCACTTGTCATGTTGTTTGAAAATAAATCAGCGACATTTGAAATAGTTAAAGTATAATTCGTACCGTTTACTAAGGCGGAACTTGTTGTAATATGAACCAAACTTAGATTGGTTAAATCTCGCGCAACAGAGGCAATTCCTAAACTTGGAGCAAAGGAATAATTGGCGCTATTTTCAGCAGAAGTTTGATCTACACTTTCAGAAAAAAGGATATCTACATGTGTTGCGTCAACTAATGTTGAAGAAACCAAAGTTGGTGCTGTAACATCCAAAATTATAGGACCAATATAAAGATTGTCAAAATAATGTTTTTGAAAGAAAGTCGCTGTTGATTGTGTTATTTTTATTCCACAAAAAGAACTACCAGTAGAAGCATTATCATTTATTGTTCCTTCTAAAACATAAGAATTTCCAGTACCTGAGATATCTCTTTCTAATGACCAATCATTTGTAGCTGAGCAAATTACTTTTATTTTTAAATTATTATTTGAAACGTTTGTAATTCCATCAACTCCATCGATTATTTCTGTTTCAGTTCCATTTAATATATTATATAGTGATATTTCATCTGTTGTTGTTCCTATTCTTACAAAGTAACCAGACAAAGTTGATGATGATAAATCTGATTGATTGCAGGTTAAGTAAACATCTACAAAGTTTGGTCCTGAAGTATTAAAAGCCAAGCGTAAGTTAAATTCAAATTGCGTATTTGTAACTAAAGTATTTGCAGTTGCAAGATAAAAATTTGTAGAAGCAATTAATTTATTGGAACGTAATTTTAAATTTCCCCCATCGTCAACTACTGTAAAAACGGAATCATCTCCAAGCCAAGTAGGATTCAAGCTAAAATCATTGTCTGAAAAATCATCTTGAACCTGGGAAAAGGCATTCACAGAAAAAATTATAAGTGATAGAAGGACAATATGTTTCATATTTTAGTGATAAATTGAATTTAATGAACATAAAAATAGTAATTTTGTTTCGATTTACAAATTTTATTTAAAAAAAATGAAAGTAGCAGTTGTTGGAGCCACAGGAATGGTTGGAGAAGTCATGTTAGAAGTTTTAAAAGAGTTTAATTTTCCTTTAACAGAAATGATTCCAATAGCATCAGAAAAATCTATAGGAAAAGAAGTTTTTTATGATGGAAAATCCCACAAAATTGTAAGTTTAGCAAATGCTGTTTCAATGAAACCAGACTTGGCGATTTTTTCTGCCGGAGGCGAAACTTCACTAGAATGGGCCCCAAAATTTGCTGCAATTGGTACAACAGTTATTGATAATAGTTCGGCTTGGAGAATGGATCCAACAAAAAAATTAATCGTTCCAGAAATCAATGGAGATTCATTAACCAAGGAAGATAAAATTATTGCAAATCCAAATTGTAGCACCATTCAATTGGTGATGACTTTGAAACCTTTGCACGATAAATTTAAGGTAAAAAGAGTTATTGTTTCTACTTACCAATCAATCACAGGGACTGGTGTAAAAGCAGTTCAACAGCTTGAAAACGAACGCAATGGTGTTTCAGGTGAAATGGCTTACAAGTACGAAATTGATAAAAATTGTATTCCGCAATGTGATTCATTTGAAGAAAATGGATATACCAAAGAAGAAATGAAATTGACGCGTGAAACCAAAAAAATAATTGACAATAGTATTTTTGTTTCTGCAACAGCTGTTCGTGTTCCAGTTGTTGGTGGTCACTCTGAGGCTGTCAATATTGAATTTGAAAATGAATTTGATATTTCAGATATTAAATCAATTCTAAGCGCGACAGAAGGGATTACTTTACAAGATAATCCTGCGAATTTTGAATATCCAATGCCGAAATTTGCAGCAAAGAAAAATGATGTTTTTGTTGGTAGAATTCGACGCGATGAATCACAAGAAAAATCCTTGAATTTATGGATTGTTGCTGATAATTTAAGAAAAGGTGCTGCAACAAATGCAGTTCAAATTGGATTATTATTGATTAAAAAAGGATTGATTTGAATGTAAGATTTTTAATTTAATATTAGTTCTAAAACTTCAGTAAAAAAACATTCAAAAAATAAAGCTTCAAAATAATGATAATTCTATTTTAAAAAGTTTAGATCTCTTTCAGAAAAAGTCAAAATAAATACTGAAACTCAACTTTTGTGGTATTCAGCCTATATTTTTGTACTCAAAATTCCAATTAATATGATTTCGCTATGTTATATTCTTTGAAAGGAATTGACTATTGCAAAAAATCACTAAACGATACAATTGAATTAACTTTTTTGCAATTTGCAGGAAACGCCTTATTTAAACAACTTTATAGCAGTAAAAATATGGATAGTAACCTTATTTCAATTTTTAAATTCTACGCTCAATTCTATTTGATAACACTCACACTTCCAACTACAGATTTTTTCTGACCATTAATAGTTAGTCCAAAATCAATTTTCCAAACATAAGTACCGATTTCAACCAATCCTAGTTCCTTATATGTTCCATCCCATCCAACTTGAGGGTCAAATGATTCAAAAATTCTTTCACCCCAACGATTAAAAATCGATAAATGATATTCAAACGGATTGTACCCTGAAGTAAATACTGGGAAAAAAGTGTTGTTCAATTCATCTTGATTAGGAGTAAAAGCATTTGGAACATAAAAAATTAGTGTTTCAGGAACAGTCACAATTGCTGCAGTAGTGTCTTTACAACCTGCCAAACTTGTTGCAATCAAAGTAATAGTATAACTTTTAATATCTGAAGGATAAAGATATGTTGGCTCAAAATCAGTAGAAATAGAGTTATCACCAAATGACCAGTTATAAGTTACAGCATTTTGAGATAAATTAAATGTCGTCACAGAAGGATTAATCGGGTCTAAAATACCAGTATTTAAAGTAAAAGAAGCTATTGGGGTCGCATTTACTTGAATAGCACTTTGAGCTAAACCTCCGCATCCAGCGGAAAGGGTGTATGTGATAGCATTCAAACCGCTTTGTGCATTTGAAGGACTAAAAATCCCTAGATTTGGATCTGTAATTCCTGATCCGGACCAAATTCCGCCTAAGACATCAGCTGTCAATATAACGCTTGGATCGCTCTCACAAAAAGGTCCAGCTGGTAAAATTGAAACTGGTGTCTGAGTATTTACGACAACTGTTGTAGTTGAAGTCGAAGAACATCCATTTAAAAAAGCTGTAACAGAATAAACTCCTGCATTTGCAACAAGAATTTGAGGAATAGAGTTATTTTGGATTCCTGAAGCAAATGCTGGCCCAATCCAGGTATAAATTGCTCCAGCAAAATTTGTTGCCGCTAAATCCAACTGACTTCCTACACATAAAGGTCCATTATTTGAAGCCGTAATTACTGGAATTGGATTTGCCGTAATACTTACCTGATCAGACGTTGTTGGACAAATATTGTTAATTTCATTAATAACAAGCTGATATATTATGCCGCTTAATCCTGTATTATTTAAGATATTAAGCGTATTAGAACTTGAGCCAGAAACTACCCCCACAACATCTATTAAATTAAAGAATGTGGCTCCATTATCATTACTTGCTTGCCATTGGAAAGTATTTCCACCTGTTGCAACAGAAGTAAAAGTTACAGGATTTCCCTCGCAGGCCACATTTGAAGCTGGTTGTGTTGTTATTATTGGAGCCGCACAGTTTAAGGTTGTACAAGTTGCAGTTCCAACTAGGTAGCATCCTGTTCCGTTTGGTGTTATTGATACATCAACAACATCATTTGGATTCAAACCATTTACAGTAAAACTAACACCTATTTGATTTGCTGCAGCAATATTTGCTCCACCATTTATAGAATATGAAATTGAATAGGTAGTAACTCCAGTTAAAGCAGCCCAATCAAAAGTTACAGAAGAAACGGTTGAAGCTCCACAGGTAATTGCTGGAGTTTCAATTGGATTTACAATTATTGTTAAGGTATTTATTACTGCGCATTGGCCAGCATCTGGAGTAAAAGTATAAATTGTTGTTGCAGTATTATCAGGAGCTGGACTCCAAGTTCCATCAATTGCGTTTGTTGAACTTACAGGTAATGCTGCCAAAGCTACACCTGAACAAATTGGAGTTACAGCTGTAAAAGTTGGGGTTACTATTGGATTCACATTTATTGTTAAAGTATTAGAAACTGCGCATTGATTTGCATCAGGCACAAAGGTGTATACTGTCGTTGTAGTATTATCTATGGCTGGGCTCCAAGTTCCAGAAATTGAATTTGTTGAATTTTGCGGTAAATCACTCAAAATATCCCCTGAGCAAATTGCCGAAATTGCAGTAAAAGTTGGAGTTATATTTTGATTTGCCGTAACTGTAACAATATTTGAAGTAATTGGACAAAATCCTGTAAGTTCATTGATTACAAGTTGATATTGATTTGCATTTAATCCTGTATTGTTACTAATGTCTAAAATTGCTGTTGCCGCTCCAGAATAAATTCCTCCATCTGATAAATTGATAAATGTAATTCCATTATCCGCACTTATTTGCCACTGATAAGAACTTCCACCAGTTTCTGAAACAGAAAATGTAATTGGATTACCTTCACAATTAATATCATCAATAGCTTGCGTATTTATTGCAGGAGGTGTGCAATTTATCGCCGTACAAGTTCCGAATCCATCTGTAAAACAACCTACGCCGTTTGGAGTAACGGTAATATCTACTATATCTCCAGCTGTTAAACCCGTGACATCAAAAGTATTGATTAAAATATTTCCACCATTTTGATTTGTTCCACCATTAATCCTATAGGTAATATCATAATTAGTTGCTCCAACTAAAGTATTCCAATTAAATGTAACACTCGCTGCCGTTGAAATACCGCATGTGATTGTTGGAATAAGCTGTGGATTTACTGTTAAAGTTGAATTTGTTGAGGTAGTTGGACATAGATTGTTGATTTCATTGACAATAACACGGTAAACATTTCCATTCAAACCTGTGTTGTCATTAATTATCAAAGTTGTCGATGTTACATTTGAATAAACAGCATTGTTCGTTAAGTTTGAAAAACTTGTACCACCATCCGTACTAATTTGCCATTGATAACTTGACCCACCATTTTCAACAATGCTTAAGTTAACTGAAGTTCCGACACAATTCACATCATTTAAAGGCTGAGTTGTAATTGTTGGTTGATTGCAACCTAAAGCTGAACAAGAACCCATACTTGAAGCATAACAGCCTGTTCCAATAGGAGTTACAGTAACGTTTACTAAATCATCAATGCTTAATCCTATAACACTAAAATCTGACGCAGCTGTGCTTGAATTGGTTGTCCCTGATCCATTTATTGTATAAGTTACATTGTAAGAACTAGCACCAGATATATTAGGCCAATCAAAACTAACTGAACTAACCGTGCTTGTGCCACAAGAAATTACTGGTGCTAAATTTGGATTAACGGTAATAGTCATTGTTGTCGTAGTTGCGCATAATCCAGATGAAGGTGTAAATGTGTAAGTTGTTGTAGTTGTGTTATTTACTAGTGGTGGCAACCAAGTACCAGCTATTCCGTTTGTCGAATTTGGAGGTAAAATTGGAACTACAGCATTTTGGCAAATTGCAGGAATTTGCGTAAATAATGGAATAGTTCTAGGAGTAACTGTTAAGGTTAGTGCAGGGTTTGTTGTAGCTGGACATAAAGGATCTGCTGCAGTGACAACTAATTGGTAAATATTTCCATTTAATCCAGTGACATCGCTAATTGCTAAATTATTCGTTGTTACATTTGAATAAATTCCACCATTTGATAAATTAACATAAGAAGCACCGTTATCTGTACTAATTTGCCATTGAAAATTAGTGCCTCCTGTCACAGTTACGTCAAAATTTGTTGGTAATCCCTCACAAATAGTTTGATTTCCAATTGGTTGTACAGTTATTACTGGAGGTACACAGTTATTTGATGTACAGTTTCCTGTGCCTGCTAAATAACATCCTGTCCCTGATGGTGTTACTGTAATCACGACGTTATCTGCTGGGCTTAAGCCCGTAACAGTAAAAGTTGTTGTTGTAATAGTTCCACCATTTATCGACGCGCCACCATTTATAGAATATGAAACAGCATAATTAGCTGCCCCAGCTAATGCAACCCAATTAAATTGAACAGAAGTTGTCATTAAAGTCCCGCAAGTTATCGCAGGTGTTAAAATTGGATTTACTAACAAAGTTATTGTTGTTGTAAGTCCACATTGTCCTGCATTTGGAGTAAAAGTGAATGTTTTCGTTCCAGATGTTGCTGTTGAAACCGCTGGACTCCAAGTTCCTGTAATTCCATTTAAGGAAGTTGGAGGCAAAACAGGTGCTAGCGCATTTTGACAAACGGCACTTAGTGGATTAAAGGTCGGAGTTATATTCGCCGGTGCAACAAGAGTGAAACATTCTTGCACAGTATTTGGACATGATGTGGTAACATCAGCAGTAACTACAAATTGATCTATCGCCAAAGGTGGATCAATGCTTGAGGAAGCATCATTTTGCCATCTTATTCTAAAAACCAAACTAGCTTGATTGCTCCACGATGGGTCAGTTAAAGTTGTATTTAACCAAGTAGTTTGATTTCTTAATTTTGACCCCACTTGAATAAATGCACCTCCATTTAAGCTATATTCGATTGACCCAAAATCGTCTTGACCTGAGGTTTCTCCTTGCGCTAACCAATAAAAACTCACCACTACATTAGTCATTCCAAGTGTACTTAAAGGAGTGTTCATGGTTACCTTTTGATTTGACACTGCCCCATCAAAATTTGCATTTAAGGGTGGAAAAGGAGTTGTGGAACCTCCTCCACATGTTAGGCCAGAAGTCGTGGTTGCCATAATGTGTAAATAATTACTATTTGGTCCAGCTGTAACAGCTGCTGGTTGATTTGGCACAACTGGAACTGTAAATGGACCTAGACCAGTTACACATGTTCCTCCTGGATAAGTGTTATTAATTACAAATATATTTGCTCCAGTTGAATTATTTATGGTCCAGTTTGTACCACCAGTTTCAAATGTTTCACTAAAAATTACTGCATTTGTTGTTGAATTTGTATTTCTTGTAATATCGACACAATACGTTCCAACAGGAAGATTAGTTAAGGCTCTTTCATCACTTGCTCCTCCTGGTAAATTTCCCGCTGGAATTGGTGAAACAATAGGTCCACTTACCCAATCAAATGAAGTATTTGCTGAACTTGGATTAATCGTTATTGAACCAGTGTTCGGCCCAGCACAAGTTATTCCAGTTGATGTTTTTGTGTAGGTCGGAGGCAAAGCAGTTGAAACTGAAACCGTAGCTGCTCCTGAAAAAGTACCAGCACATTGAGCATTGCTTACTGCTGTTAAAGAATATGTTTTTGTGGAAGTCGGAGTAACATTTACTACAAAAGGTGATGCATTTATTCCATTAACTGTAACTGGAGTTGTACCATCAGTATAAGTTATGTTCCAAGGTGGAGTGCCAGTTAAAGCAACAGACAAGTTTGTGCCATTTCCACTGCAAATTGAAGAGCTTCCGCTTAAAATCGCAGATGTATTACACGGATTACTGCAGCTCACGATGGAATTCCAACCGGCACGATTTGTACTACCATCCGATACAAATTGAAAAGTCAAACAACCACTTGGATCGGTTGAAACAATTGTTCCAGGTGCAGGGTCATTTTCACAAAAATCCCCAACAAAAGTGCCTGCTGTACTTTGCCCTTGATAAATGGATAAAATATCTACACAAGTCGAAAATACTGCATCCGTATTAATAATTCCTGAAAAGGCAACCGTTACAGCACCGCCCGGAGAATCGGGACAAATTGTAGTCACTGTATTTTGATTGGACCCATAATTACCACTTGCACCTCCAGAATCTGTAAAAACTCCACCAGAACTTGTACATGTCAAATTTACTGTTGTAGGAAAAGTTGCAGTGTGGCTGCATCCTGAACGCCCATTTTCAGTTGATAAACCTGTGGGCATTCCATCTAGTACAATACTAACTGTAAAACAAGCTTGTGAAACAAATGTTGAAACAGTTGGCCCTGACCACTTTGCTCTACCGTTGGCTCCAGAAATTGCATTTAAAGTATGAACTGTTCCATCACTATAGTTCATTGTTGAAGGAGAGGCACTAATTGCATTTGCTCCAATGAATGTTGCCAAAAAATAACTTGCACTTCCTGAATTATCATTTGGCTCCATACAGGCAGTCAACGTTACAGTGAATGTACCATCTCCATTATTTACAATTCCATTTACAACGGTACTTGTTTCATCACAAGCAAAAAAAGATGAATTAAGAAAAGAAAAAAAACAAGAGATTATAAATAGATGTTTCATCATATTATTCATGATTATAGTTTTTAAAGCAATATAAATTATCATTAATTTATTATTTGAACGATTAAAGTTAATCTTTGGCAGCCTAGTATACTTCAATTTTTAGGCAATGGTTAAAAATAGCTCTAAAACATTAGAAAATATATATATACGGATAACTATTGAGGTAAATTGATAAGTATTTATCTGTTAACTTCTGTTTAACTATTTGCCACAAAAAATAACATTTTACATAAAAAAACACATTAAAGTAGCCTATTTTTTGCACATTACGTATTTTTCAAGGTAATGAAATAAATCTTTTTTAAGTTTACAATAATCTTTGGTTAACAAAAATTAAAATTGCTTAAATTATGAAAAAAAAATCTTTGAGCTTATTCAAAATTCTTTTATTATTTTCCTTTCCATTCAATATTTCTGCTGCCGATTGGTACGTGGATGATACCAGTAACTCAAATGATGTGTATACAATTGGATCAGCTAATGGAAATGATGGCGCAGTGGGCACAGCTCTAGCACCTTTTGCTACTTTGGCACAAGCCATATCTTCAGCATCAAATGGTGACACTATTTTTGTTGATGCAGGAAATTACAATCAAGTTAGTGTTAATATCAATAAATCTGTTAGTATTATTGGAGCTAGCTCGGGAATTACAGTCTTTACAGGAAATGCTTCAATAAATCGATTTGGTTCTATCACGGCAAATAATGTAACTATTAAAAACATCAAATTCATTAATTATTATTTGAATAATAATGGTCAAGTAATGACTATGACTGGAAGAACCGGAATTATTTTTGAAAATATTGTCGTAAAGGACAACCAGGGAGCTCCTTCGGATGGTGTTAACTTTGAATTAATAAACTCAACTGTAACATTCAAAGCTTGTTTGTTTAGTTGCTCTGGTTGGAACGCAGATGGTGGTGGAACAATTTTAGCTAATAATACTAATTTAACCTTGCAAAATTGTGCATTTAAGGAAGTTAAGAATTTCGCCTCCTCTGGAAGAGGCGGAGCAGTGGAAATGATTGGTGCAAATCCTGTGGTTACAATTTTTGAAACAGTTTTTGAGGACTGTTCGTCCACTTTAGGAGGAGCAATATTTCAAAATAGCGGCACATTAACTGTTGACAACAGCTGCTTTTTTAATAATTATACTCAGGGAAATTCAAGTGATCCACTTTTAGGAGGAGGAGCTTATGCAAATGTCTCAAGCGGCGCAACAACAAGCGCAAGCTTTACAAATTGTAATTTTACAGATAATTTTGTAAATCCTATTACGGTGCAATTCGACTCTAATGCTTCTTGCGATGGTGGATGCTTTTTGTTTAGATCGGCAGGAGGAACTTATACATTTGATAAGTGTTCCTTTGACAATTTGCAGCCTGGAGCAGCAGGAAGATATGATAGAGGTCAAGATTTCTTTTTGGACGAATCCGCAGCAATGACATTATCAATTACAAACTCATCTTTTGGCCCTTCAACTAATGCAAGTGGAGGAAATAAAGTAAATATTAATAATAATGACTTGGAAGCGGCTGATTTGACAATAACCAATTCAGGATCTTTCACTTTTACAGGAGCTGCCGCTGCTGTTACCGATGGAAATGCACCAGTTTGGGATGCAACATTTAGTGCTCCTAATACAAATTGTATCGACGTAAGTAATATCGCTGCTTGTGGCGCTACTATAGATTGTGGAGCAGAAACCCTTACTCCAATTATTATTTCTTGTGTGCCTGATCAAACAATTTTAGATTGTAGTGCGATTTTAGATTATACTTTATTAGTATCTGCTTTTGATGACTGTTCTTTTACCGTGACACAATCACCGGCTGCTGGAACGATATTAGCAAATGGAACCCACCCAATTACAATGACTGTGACGGACGCTGCAGGAAATACATCAACTTGTATTTTTAATATTACTGTTAGCGGCTGTGTAGCCTGTGTTGATCCAGGTCCACCAGCGGGTGATGCAAGTCAAGAATTTTGTATTATTAATAACCCTACTTTAAATAATATTGTTGTGGTAGGTGATAATATTTTGTGGTACGATGCAGCAGTTGGTGGAAATTTACTTCCAGGCACTACAGTTTTGCTTTCAGGAACTTCTTACTTTGCCTCGCAAACTGTTGTTGCAACTTGCGAAAGCGCTGATAGATGGGAAGTTGTTATCGGGGAAATAATTGGTTTTAGCTCATTTGCCTCTGCGACCCAGATAAAAGCATTTGGTACTCCAACAATATACAACACAACAGGCAGTGGTGCTGACTGCATTAATCAAGCTTGCGCGGTAGTTTTAAATGGAACAAATTTAGGCACTTATGATCAAAACTCAGGAGATTTACAAATTAGTGGTGCTGAAATAAAAACCCGTAAATCAACAGGAAACGTTTGTTCGGGCACAATGTCATATAGAGTTTATAAAATAGGGGATGTACCCGGATCATTTATAGACGTAAATTTACCGTTTGCTAATTCATGTGTTGCCGGCATATTTAATGATGGATTAGGACCTTGTAGTCCTAATGATCAAAAATGGAAAGATTATTCTTTTGCTATCGACCTCACTGATGGAATTTGTGAAGGAAATTATAATTTAGAAGTATCATATTCTTATACTGGCTCTAATTGCAGTGCTGGAGGTTGTAGTGAAGAAAAATTTGTAAACAATAGTGGATTGTTTTATGTTGCTAATTTTAGTATAAATGCAACTCCCGCGCCAACAGCAAACGCAACTCAGTCATTCTGTACAATTGATAATCCAACAGTTGCTGATTTAACAACCTTAACTGGAACAAACATTCAATGGTACGATGCAGCAGTAAACGGAAATTTACTTCCAAGTGGAACAACTTTACTTAATGGAACTTCTTACTTTGCATCTCAAACCGAAGGATCTTGCGAAAGTGCTTTAAGAGTTGAAGTTGTTGCAACGGTTGAAAATCCATCCGCGCCAACAGCAAATGCAGCACAATCATTCTGTACAATTGATAATCCAACAGTTGCTGATTTAACAACTTTAACTGGAACAAACATTCAATGGTATGACGCAGCAGTAAATGGAAATTTACTTCCAAGTGGAACAACTTTAGTTAATGGAACTTCTTACTTTGCATCTCAAACCGAAGGATCTTGCGAAAGTGCTTTAAGAGTTGAAGTTGTTGTTAATATTTCCAATCCAAGTGCACCAGCTGGCAATCCTAGTCAGTTGTTTTGTGTTGAAGACAATCCAACAGTTGCAGATCTTCAAGCTACTGGCTCAAATATCCAATGGTACTTGACCGTTCCAATTGAAACAATTCTAAATTCTTCTACCCCATTGGTTAATGGTATTTCCTACTTTGCTTCGCAAACAGTTGATGGCTGTGAAGGTGTAAATTTATTACAAATAGATGTTACAATAAATACCGTAACTTTAGCAATTAATTCAATTAATGAACCAACTTGTGGAGAATCTGAAGGTTCAATTTCTGTTATTGCTTCTGGTGGTAATTCTCCTTATACTTATACTTGGTCAAATGGAATTGTCAGTGATGAAATAAATTCAATCCCAGGCGGACAATACACAGTAAATGTATTGGATGTAAATGGTTGTTCAGCAAGCTTAACAAAACTTGTTGATTGCATTTTACCAGAAATTCCTGAAATCATTACACCAGGAGGAAACGGCAAAAATGAAACTTGGGTAATTGGTTTATATACAATTTATCCTGAAATGACCGTAAAAATTTTTAATAGATGGGGTAACGAAGTCTTTACAGCCTCTCCGTATCTAGATGATTGGGCGGGTAAATGTAACACAGGAATTAAGATGGGAGATGAATTTTTGCCAAACGGTACTTATTTCTACTTGATTGATTTAAAAAACGGTGATAAACCACTTTCAGGATATATTGAATTAGTAAGATAATAAATTATAAATACGTGTTAGTATGAAGACAATTTTTAATAAAATAGTATTGGTAAGTTCACTTGTCTTTCTTGTAAACAACTATTCAGCGCAGCAAGATGAACAATCAAGTTTGTATATGTTTAATCCATTGCATTTTAATCCTGCCTATGCAGGTAGCCATAACGATTTAAGTGTTGTCGGCGTAGTTCGAGCTCAATGGGTCGGAATCAAAGGTGCACCTATTACTCAATTTTTATCAGCACACAGCCCCATAAAAGCTAAAAATATGGCTGTTGGTTTAAATTTGGTAAACGACAATATTGGCGCAAGAAATAGAACCAGTTTTTATGGAAATTATGCTTACACTTTACATTTTAAAAATCGAAGTAAATTAAATCTAGGACTTTCAGCCGGAGGAGATTTAATGTCCGTTGATTATAATAAATTAGTTGCAAAAGACGCTGATGAAACTGATTATTTAGTTTCACTTACAAAAACAACTTTTAACATTGGTTCAGGACTATATTATAGTACAACACGATTTTATCTGGGTTTAAGTTCACCAAGAATTTTGGAAACGAAATTGAAAAATAAATCAATTTTAATAAGTAACGCATATACAAAAAGACATTTTTTTCTAAGTACAGGTTATGTTTTTCCAATAAATTCAATTCTTGATTTAAAAACAAGTATGTTGTTGAAAATGACCGCCAACGCACCTATCACAGTCGATTTAAATGCAAATTTATTTCTAAATAAAACTTGGTGGTTGGGTTTAATGTACCGCTACAATGAATCAGTAGGATTTAATTTTGCTTATCAGCACAAAGAATCACTAATGATTGGTTATGGTTTTGATTTCCCGATTAACGGATTGAGTTCCCTTAAAAATGCAGGATCACACGAAATTATGGTCACTTATGATTTTAATAAAAACAAAGCTTTTGGTTCTCCAAGATATTTTTAAATTTACATAAATATGAAAAAAAATATACTTCTAACAATCTTATTATTTGCTTCACTTTTTAGTTTTTCTCAAGTAGATTTAAAAATAAAAAAAGCGGAAGAATATATAGCAAGTTATCGTTTTGCTGATGCTAAGTTAATTTACGAAGATTTATGCTTCAAAGATAAAATAAATTCAAAAGATTTTTTTAAAGAATATAGAAATGCAGCACTTGCTGGAATAAAAAGTAATGACTTTTGGTTTGCTCTAAAGGTTTATGAAAAAATTGAAAAGGAAAGTGAATTTTCTTTTGATGATTTGTATAATTTATTCAAATTAAGACATTTTTTAGGTCAATATCTAAAGTTGTATGATTTATTAAATTCAGAATTAATTGCTGGTGCAACAGGACCGAAAAAAGATTTTTTAATGCTAAACAAAAGCGAAAAACCTTGGGAAAAATTATCAAAAGATACACTAGGATCTACCATAGAAATAACCCCTTTTAATTCTGGAACAGGAGATTTTGGTCCAGTAATCGTACCAAATGGAATTTCATTTAGTTCTCACAGAAATTTTTCAGGAAAAACAGCAAACTACGACAATAGAAGTTTTTTAGATCAATATATTTACAACGATAAATTAAAAACAATAAAACCAGTAAATGATATATTAAGTATAAATCATGATGGCGCGGCCTATTATGACCAAAAAAATCAAATTTGGTATTTTTCAAAAAACTTTAAAAATTTAAAAGAAAATGAGTTAACAAAAACTGGAATTTTTATATATGATGAAAAAACAAATTCAGAAGTAGAATTTCCATTTAATGATCGAACTTATTTTATTGCTCAACCATTTTTATCAGAAGATGGTTTAACGCTTTATTTCAGCTCAGATATGCCTGGAGGACTTGGCGGATCAGATATTTGGAAAAGTGAAAACTTAAATGGAACATGGGAAAAACCTGTAAATTTAGGTCCTACTATTAATACTTTTGAAAATGAAATGTTTCCCTATATCAATGTAAACGATTTTTATTTTGCTAGCGATGGACATCTTGGTTTAGGTGGATTAGATGTTTTTTCATCAAGAATGAATGAAGGACAATTTGATAATGTAGTAAATTTAGGATATCCATTAAATTCTTATGGAGATGATTTTGCAGTGGTTTTCAAAAATGATGGTTTAACAGGTTACTACACAAATAACCGAAAAGATTTTAAATTTGTAGATAATATTTACACATTTAAATTAAATAATTTAGAAATAAATATTGTTGCTACAATTTTGGAAAATCTAAAAGGTAGAAAACCGATTCCCCAAACCTTGGTTTTAATAAAAGATGAAAACAATAAAGTAATTGATTCGTTGGTAAGTGATGACAATGGAGTAATAAATTTCAAAGCGAAGAAGGATAAAAAATATACTTTTTACCTGGGCGACGATGATTATGAAAATCACCAAGAAATTTTTTCTACATTCGATCTAAAGAACTTAGATACCATAAAACGAGCTATTTTACTTAATCCAAAAACAGTAATAGTAAACACGCTTGTAAAAGATGATAAATCCGGCGAGCCGCTAGCCAATACAGCGGTTCAATTGAGAAATACAATTACAAATAAAGTAATGGAATTTGAAACGGATTCAATAGGACAATTAAGATTAAAACTACCTAGAAATGGTAATTATGAGTTATTATTAACTAAAAAAGGCTTTATTGATAAATTGGATTCTATCAAAACTTACACTAGAGAAAATGAAGCAAAAAAAGAAGTACTTATGACAAAAATTGTAGCTGGAACTAGCTTCAAAATTGAAAATGTATTTTATGATTTTGGAAAAGCAAATCTTCGTCCAGAAAGTACAAAAGAATTAGATAAATTATCTGACTTTTTACTTGAAAATGATAATATCAAAGTTGAGCTAAGCTCCCATACAGATAGTAGAGGAGGAGATGCAGCAAATCAGAAACTTTCGCAAGCTAGAGCTCAAAGTTGTGTTAACTATCTTCTAACAAAAGGAATAAAAAAGCAAAACATTGTTGCCAAAGGTTATGGTGAAACTAAATTAGTGAATCGCTGTAAAAATAATGTTAAGTGCTCTGATGAAGAACATCAAGAAAATAGAAGAACTGAAATAAAAATATTAAGTGTGTTGTAAAAAAAACAAACAAAATGCGTTCATTATGCAAAAATTGTTTTATTTTGCGCTACATTTATGAAACAATTTAAGTTATTTTTTTTCTATATACTCTTACTAAAAATTGGTGAGCATAATGGTTTTGCTCAAAATTTGAACAAAGAAAAATCTAAAGAGTTAAATAAATTAGATAGTCTTGCTTTTGTTTTTTATGAAAAAAATAATCCTAAGGATGCCGAAATTACAGCATATAAAATTCTGGATAAACTTAAAAACCGACCAGCAAACCTATATCAGATAAATGCTTATACTCTTCTTGGGATCATAAATAAAAATAGAGGATATTATATTTCCTCATTAGAAAATTACATTCATGCGCTAAATTTATCTGAAAAGATAAGCGACAATGGAAGAGTTTCCGCTTGTTTAAACAATATAGGTGTAATTTACCAACATCAAAAAAATTACAAACAAGCAATAAAATACTTTTCAAGGAGTTTAGAAATTGAAGAAAAGGGAACCAATCAACTACAAAAATCTATTCGTTATTACAATTTAGGCGATTCTTACAAAGAATTGAAGAAATATGATTTAGCTTTGTCCTATTTTAATAATTCATTGATTATTGAAGAAAAGTTTAAAAACAACCAAGGAATTATTTTTGCTAACTTAGGAATTGTTGAAGTTTATTTGAATTTAAAAAATGAATATCAAGCAAAAATGATTCTTGATAAAATTGAAAAAAATATTAAAAATGCACAGCTGGAAGAAAATATTGTTTATTCAAAATTACAAGGACAATATAATCTTCAAGTAAACAATTTTGGAGCTGCTTTGAAATGTATTTCCGAAGCGGAAGATTTATCAATCAAAAATCAAATTTGGAACCATATTTTAGACGTTTATTTGTTAAAAATTGCCGTATTTGAAGCACAAAACAATATTCTTAATGCTAATAAGATTTATAAAAAATACATTATAAAAAACAACGAATTAACGAATAGTGAAATCAAAAATCAAATAGAAGATTTGACTTATAAAAATGAACTTACAAAAAAAGAATTGGAAATAAAGCTAGTTCAGGAAGAACGTAATTTAGCTCTGAAAAATGAAAAGTACGAACAAAAGATTACCTGGTTTGTTGTCCTAATTTTACTTATTTCTATAGGGTTAATTCTATTTGGTATTAAAAAGTTAACGAGCGAAAAACAACAATGACCACCTCATCAAAAAATAATTTATTTATTGCTTTGTCTTTTGCTTTTTATCAAGTTTTGACAAACCTATTTTTTGCATCTTATGAATATATTGACTTAAATTTAAATTTATTTTTATACTTTTTCATTGTTTTCTGTGTTTTCTTTTCTTTTGAATTTTCTTACCTTGATTTTTTACTTAAAACCAAAAAACGCAAAGGACTAAATAAACTAATTTTTTCAGGATCTTTTTTAGGAATCGGAATTTTGGGTAGTTCCTTAATTTGGTTTTTTACTGCAACAAAATTGAATCATTATTTAGTTTTCGTTTCCTCTTTCTTCATAGCCTCTTTACTGCCTACTTTTCTTTCCTTATTTTATTTCCTTTATAAGGAAACAGAGGAAAAACTTTCTAAACTTGGAAATGTTTCTTTAAAAAACGATGAAAATTCTGAAGCAGAAGAAGATAAATTATTTCATTTAGAAAATGCTAATGGTAAATTATTATTAGAGGTTGCAATAAAAAATATTATCTGTTTTGAAGCAAATGATAATTATGTCGTAACCTATTATATGAAAAATGAAAATGATTCTGCTAAATCTATGGAAAGAATTTCATTAAAAAAAATTGAAGAAATGTTAATCAATGAACAAGTAGTTTTTAATAGAGTTCATAAATCATATTTGATTAATCCATATTTTTTAGATGAAGTAAAAGGTAGAGCTCAAGCCTATAAAATTAAATTAAATCACTTTAGTAATTTAATTCCTGTCTCAAGAACTTACGATATAAATTTGCTAAAAAAATAACAGTTTTACCCCAAAGGCTTTTGTTTATGTGTTAAGATAAACGTTTTTTTTCAAAAAAAGATTTAATGTTCAATTATTAATTTTGGATAAAAGGATTTTAGGAAAAAAAGATATTTTGACGTCTTTATTCTACCTCGTAATAAGATTTTGTGTGACTATGACCACCTACTGTTTGCAGCCCTTCTTAGTTTTTACCCAATTAACTTCCGTAAGTCATTAAATAAGCTTTCAAAAAACCAGTAATATCTCCATCCATCACAGCTTCAACATTTCCTGTTTCATAACCCGTTCTAACGTCTTTTACCAATTTATAAGGTTGCATTACATAATTTCGTATTTGAGAACCCCACTCAATTTTCTTTTTGTTAGACTCAATTTCATTTCGTTTTTCCATTTTTGCGCGGTATTCCAATTCGTATAATTGTGATTTTAACAATTGGATTGCTTTTTCTTTATTACCTAATTGAGAGCGTGATTCAGAGTTTTCAATGATAATTCCAGATGGAGCATGTCGAAGTCTTACGGCTGTTTCAACTTTATTTACATTTTGTCCACCAGCGCCACCAGAACGGAACGTTTCAAAAGTAATATCTGCTGGATTAATATTTATTTCAATCGTATCATCAACTAGAGGATAAACGTAAACAGAAACAAAAGAAGTATGTCTTTTTGCATTTGAATCAAAAGGTGAAATTCTTACCAAACGATGAACTCCATTTTCTCCTTTTAAATAACCAAAAGCAAATTCTCCTTCAAATTCAATTGTAACTGTTTTAATTCCAGCCACATCCCCTTCTTGGAAATTTAATTCTTTCAGTTTGTAACCATTTTTTTGTCCCCACATCATGTACATTCGCATCAACATTGATGCCCAATCGCAACTTTCTGTTCCGCCAGCTCCAGACGTAATTTGTAAAACTGCACTTAATTGATCTTCTTCACCAGAAAGCATGTTTTTCAATTCTAACTCATCAACATCAGTCAATAAAGTTTTATATGAAGCGTCTAATTCAGATTCTTCAGCAACATCTTCTTTCACGAAATCAATTAAAACTTCAACATCATCAGCTGAACGTTTTAGGTGGTCATAGGTTTCAATCCAATATTTAGTGGAACGAAGCGATTTCATTTGAATTTCTGCTTTTTTAGGATCATCCCAAAAACTTGGATCTTGCGTTTTTAATTCAATTTCATTTAATTCAATGCGCTTTTCGTTTATTTTTAAGTAAACAGAAATTGCCTCAATTCGTTTATTTATTTCCTTAATCTGTTCTTGATTAACCATAATAAGTTTCTTTGTAAATTAATTATATTTACTATTGTACGTTCTTGTAATTGACGCTAATTTGCAATAAAAATAAAATTTTGTTTGTTGTGAATTTTTTCGTCGTAGCCTATTAATTGATTTTTTTCAACTACAAATACAGCATAATCAATTGATAATAGTAAATTAAAACAATTTATTCTATTCAAATTATCCCACAATTCAGCGTAAATAATCGGTTTATTTGCATTTAAAATTCTTTCAGCACCTTTCAACACAAAATACTCAAAATTTTCTACATCAATTTTTATGGCTTGAATTAATTCACCCTTAAATAAATTATCCAAAGAATCTATTTCAACATCAAATTCTTTACCTTCATTCATTTCAGTTATACTCTCATGCTTAACATGACTTAATCCCTGAAAAACAACTTTATTCCTTTCGGGCAAAACCATTTGAACATGACCCTTTTTTTCACCCAAGGCAATTTCATGTAATTTTATATTTTTCAAATGAAATTTGGCGATAATTTTCTTTAAAATAGAAATATTATCAGGAATTGGCTCAAAGGCATGAATGGAAGTATTAGGCAAATTTTTAGCCAAATGATAAGACATTATTCCAATATTTGCGCCAATATCTAAAACGATGCCTTTATCATCGTAAAGTAAATCCATGAAGTAAAAAAAATCTTTTTCCTTAGAATCTTGTTTTAAGGTTTTAATTTTAAACAAAGCAAATACATACAAATAATTTTTGAAGCCAAGCGATTTTTGTAATATGTATTTTAATGAATCTTTCACAAATAGTTTTCCTAAAAAACGTGCAAAGTTAACAATAAGTTGGCTATAAAACGATATTCTTTTTATTGAACTCGATTATTAGCAATAATTGGAAAAATATATCTGTTTAATCTTCTGATTAAATGATGATTAGAAATTAGATTGATAATCATCAAGTACTAATTTGAAACACATCAGCAGTATGAAATAAACAGTTGATATATTGATACATATCGGTTTTTAACAGATAATAAACGAATAATTTTCCTGAGAATTTAACATCATTCTACAAACCTATTAAAATTACAGATTCAAGGCTCTAAAAAGAAACTATAAATTGAATAGAAAAACTCTCTGGTTCTAAAAGAAAAAACACTTAAGTCTGAAAAAGTCAAATAAACGAAAATTCAAGTACATTAGTGGAAAAAGAAACTTTTATTTAAATAAATATCAATTTTATATAAATAAATCAATAAATAATGTTTAATTTCGTATAAAAATTCGTACATTTAAAGTTAATTATGTAAAGAGAATTTAAGCTAGGTAAAAATTTCTACAAGTTGAAATTTTGTCACTTTTCAAAACCTAATTTAAATTCATGCTATAAACTTTTAAAATACCAAAATAAATGCAAGTAGTTCAACAAAGTTTAAAAGGTGCTCTAAGTACATTTTTCGGATTTGATAGTTTTAAAGGAGAACAAGAAGCAATAATAAACAACGTTTTGAACGGTAACAATTCCTTTGTTATCATGCCAACTGGTGGAGGTAAATCGCTATGTTACCAGTTGCCTGCTTTACTTTCAGAAGGAACCGCAATAGTTGTTTCTCCACTGATAGCTTTAATGAAAAACCAAGTTGACGCAATTAGAAATGTGAGTGATAATGATGCCATTGCGCACTTTTTAAACTCATCACTTTCAAAAACAGAAATAAATCGTGCAAAAGCTGATATCACTGCTGGCCATACTAAATTACTTTATGTTGCTCCAGAATCTTTAACCAAACAAGAATATATTGACTTTTTAACATCAGTGAATATCTCCTTTTTTGCAATTGATGAAGCACATTGTATCTCGGAATGGGGACATGATTTCAGACCAGAATATAGACGATTAAGGGAGATCTTTGAGAAAATTTCAAATGTTCCAATTATTGCATTAACAGCAACAGCAACACCTAAAGTTCAATTAGATATTCAAAAAAACTTGAATATGTTGGATGCAAAATTATATAAATCGTCTTTTAACAGAGATAATCTGTATTACGAAATTCGTCCTAAAAAAGACGTAGAAAAAGAAATCATTAAATACATTCGAAATAAACCAGGAAAATCTGGAATTATTTATTGCTTAAGCCGCAAAAAAGTGGAAGAATTAGCTGAATTATTGAATGTAAATGGAATTAACGCCTTACCATATCATGCTGGTCTAGACGCTCAAACACGAGGAAGACATCAAGATATGTTTTTAATGGAAGAAGCAAGTGTAATTGTGGCAACAATAGCTTTCGGAATGGGAATTGACAAACCAGATGTTCGTTTTGTAATTCACCACGATATTCCAAAGTCAATTGAAAGTTATTACCAAGAAACAGGACGTGCTGGAAGAGATGGCGGTGAGGGCGAATGTGTTGTTTTCTATTCCTATAAAGATATTGAGAAACTAGAAAAATTTTTACAGGGAAAACCAGTTGCCGAACAAGAAATTGGTAAACAATTATTAAATGAAATGGTTTCCTATTCAGAAACCTCAGTTTGTCGAAGAAAATATATTTTACATTACTTTGGCGAATTTTTTGACGAAAAAAAATGCAATAATTACTGCGATAACTGCAAACATCCAAGAGAAAAAACAGAAGGAAAAGATTATGTCTCAATCCTATTAAAAACGGTTGTTGCCTTGGAAGAACAACAAAAAGCAAAATATTTGTGTGTCTTCATGGCCGGAAATATTACAGCTGATGTCAAAAATTATAAGCACAATTTACATCTCTTATTTGGCGAAGGAAAGGAAAAAGATGAACATTTTTGGAATGCTGTTATTCGTCAAAGTTTGGTTGGTGGTTTTATCTCAAAAGATATTGAAACTTACGGAACGATTAAAATGACTGATTTAGGTCACCAATTTATTAAAAATCCAAAATCTTTCATGTTGATAAAAGAACATGATTTCACAGGAGCAGAAGATGATGAAAATGGAATCATAACTGGAAAAGGTGGCGCATTTGATGAGATTTTATACGATGCATTAGTTGATTTAAGAAAATCAATTTCAAAACAAAAAAACATTCCGCCATTCGTAATTTTTCAAGAACCATCTTTGAAAGATATGTGTTTTCAATATCCAATCACAATGGATGAAATGACAAACATTCAAGGAGTTGGAACAGGAAAAGCAGCAAGATACGGAGCGCCATTTATCGCTTTAATCAAACAATATGTTGAGGAAAACGATATTGAAAGACCACAAGACTTGGTTGTAAAATCATTGGTAAATAAATCAGGTTTAAAAGTACAATTGATACAAAATATTGATAGAAAATTATCATTAGAAGACATTGGAAAATCTCAAGGCAAATCATTGGATGATGTGATTGAAGAAATTGAAATGATCGTATCTTCTGGAACAAGAGTAAATATTAATTATTACATCGACGATATTTTAGATCCAGATAATCAAGAAGAAATTTATGATTATTTTAAAGATGCCGAAACAGATAATTTAATCGCTGCTTATCATGAATTTGATGGAGATTATACAGAGGAAGAATTGAGGTTGATGCGTATTAAGTTTATGAGTGAAATGGCAAATTAATAGTTGATTAACATTCAACTATATTTTTTAAGTAATCAGAGTTTAAAATTTTTTAAAAACGTAACAAAAATTTAAAATTAGCGTAAGTAATTTAGTCAGTATAAAAAATGAATTTAGATTTACTCATAGGAGAATTATTAATGCGCAACAATTGTGTTGTGATACCAAAGTTTGGGGGTTTTATAGCTACCCAAGCTGAAGCGCAAATTGATTTTAGTAAAGGTGTAATGTCTGCTCCAAAAAAGGCAATTTTATTTAACAAGCAATTGACAAATAGCGATGGTTTGCTCATTTCTGCTTATGCACTAAAAAACAAACTAGATTATGAATTTGCTAGTCAAGAAATTGATAAACAAATTAAAAATTGGCAAAAAGAATTAAGTGGAGGAAAAAGAATTTCATTTGATAAAGTAGGGTTTTTATATTTAGATAATCAAAAAAATATTCTTTTTGAACAAGATCGTTTTTTCAATTTATTGATGCAATCATTTGGAATGGGACAAGTTACATTTGTTTCTGATCAAAATATTGAAGTAAAAGAAAGTACTACTCCGAAAATTGAAAGTAAAGAAGTTATTGGTGAAAATTCAGTAGAAATTGAAAAGGAAAATGAAACACCAATTATTCAGCTTTTACCAAATTTTATAAAAAAGAAAGAAAGCAAAAAAGCAACTAAAAATTCTGAAATAAAAAAAATAATTTCCACAGCACATAAACAAAAATCAAATAAAAAATTGATAAAATATATTGCAGCAGCTTGTATTTTACCAATTGCTTTTTATTCTGTTTGGATTCCGACAAAAACGGATGTTTTAGAATCAGGTATGATTTCACTGAAAGATTTTAACCCATTCAAAAAAAGTGTAAAATCGATCTATACGTCCAAAAATTTCTCTACTAAATTAGAGCAATTTCCAAAAGAAAAAACACTAAATGAACAAATTTCAGCACTTCCAAGTGACATCTCAATATATTCAATGGAAATTGACGATGAAGTGTTTTTTGTTAAAGTGAAAGATACTGAACCAATTCAGAAAAATTCTCAAACTAATCTACCAAATAAAGAAACAATTACAATCCCAAAGGAATATGTTTCTAAAGCGATTTCCTCTGCAACTTCGAAAGGAAATTTACAAATAATTGTTGGAAGTTTTAGTAATCAAAATAATGCCGCAGAATTGGCATCAAGTTTAAGAGCAAAAGGTTTTGACGCATATACATTTGAGCAAGAAAATGGCTTGATTCGTGTTTCTGCTGGAAAAGCTGAAAATTCGATGGATGCTCAAATTTTGGTTCAAAAATTGTCTGAAAATCAAGTTTCTGCTTGGATTTTGAAGTAACAACAATTTTTAGATAAATTTTGTTTTGTTTCGTCTTCATCTACTTTTGCGGATTCTTGGTTCTTTTTAGCAGCTTAGCGAAGTGTTCTCATAAACTTGTGAATCATCAAAAAGAACGGAATAATAATTTATTAATGCCCCAAATTTTCTACATTGATTAAAGAAAATTCTGTAACTTTGTATTATGAAAAAAATAGCTCTTCTTTTTTTAGCTACAATATTAACTTTTAGCCAACAAATTTTTGCTCAAGGTTGTTCTCAGTGTAAACTTTTGGCTGAGCAGGGAGCAGAAATGGACGAATCATCTTTTGGAACAAACATCAATTCTGGAATTTTGTACTTAATGATTATTCCTTATATTTTGATTTTGTTTCTTTTTAGAAAAAAAATATTAGCTGCGCTAAGAATGGTTTTTTTAAAGAAGTAGATTATTTCAAACTCTTCTTTCTCTTCTCAACTTCAAATAATTTTTCAACTTGTTTTTTGATTGAATCTTTGTTTTTGTCCTGTTCCTTGATGTTTGTTTCAGTTTTACGTTCTGCTTCAAGGATTTTTTTCTTGTAATCCTCGATATCTTCGGCTAGTTTTTCTTTGTCTTTTTCTAATGATCGTAAATCTTTTTCAAGACCGGAGAGTACTTTGTTTTCGACATCCAATTCTCCGTCTATACAGGCCAATGAAGCTTTTTTAGCAAAATCTTTTATCATTTCGCTCATCGCTTTGTACTGCAATACATGTTCACGACTTGATAAAAATGCTCCACCTAAATCAATGGCAAAAGCAACTTTCATCGAATTATCTGCCTCAACAATGATTTTAGCATAAGCATCAAAAGGTTTTCCGCCCATTGCTTTTGTGGAAGCTTGAATGGTGAAAAATTCACCCTTATCAGAATCGTATTTTCCGTCCCAATCTTTTAATTCTCGCTTTATTTCTCTTTCTACAATATCTTTTACTCCGTATGGAATTGAAATTACAATGGAGTTTTTTGAGCCAATGTTAAAAAATTGATTTTCTTCGAAAAGTTTAATTTCTTGCGAAAAACTGAAATTTATTAAACTTATTGCAACTAGGGAAAAGATTCCACCAAAGTGGAGAGCTAATTTTTTCATGTTTAATTTTTTTAAATATACTCATTATTTTTTAATTAGATTCAAGATTTTAAGACTCAAAAGTCAAGACTTATTTCTACAAATATCAAAGTCTTGACTTCTGAATCTATATGTCTTAAAGTCTCTTATCTTAGTTGTGCTTGCAATTTTTGTTCCAAATTTATTCTAATTTTTTGCATAATCGCTTCAACACTTGAATCTTTCAATGTTTGCTCAGCATCCTGGAAATAAAATGAAACTGCATAGGATTTTTTTCCAGCTTCTAAATTTTTTCCTTCATAAACATCAAACAAAGATACTTTCTTCAGGATTTTTTTATCGGCATTTTTTGCAATTTGTTCAATTTCTGAAAATGAAGTTTTTTCATCTAAAAGTAGAGAAAAATCTCTTCGCATTTCAAATGTTTTTGGAATTTCTTTGTAAACAACTTTATTGAATTTCAAACAAGAAATTACAGCTTCCCAATCTAAATCAGCTATGAAAACATCATTTTTGATGCCAAAATGTTTTTTCATTTTTGTTGAAATCCAACCCATTTCACCCAAATTATCTTTCAAAACATGTAAAGAAATTCCGTCTGCCATCAAAGTTGAATCCAATCCTTTTTCGACTAACATTGCGTTAAATCCAAGTCTAGAAAACAAGGCTTTTACAATTCCTTTAATCGTGTAAAAACTTGATTTTTCTTTAGAACTATTCCATTGTTCTTCAAATTTATCACCAGAAATGGCTAAAAGTAAACGCTTATTTTCTTTGTAATCATTGCCACTTTTTTTGTATGTTTTACCAAATTCAAAGATTCTTAAATTTGGATTTTGACGGTTTTGATTGTGAGCAACAACTTCTAAAGCATTAAAAATCAAAGATTGACGCATAACATCTAACTCTTGACTCAAAGGATTCAGCATTTCAACATTTTCAGTTTTTGCCAAAATTCCTTCTGCTAATTTATCCACATAAGCTGAATTTGTCAAGGAATTATTCATTGTTTCATGGAAACCGTTTGCAACCAAAAGTTCTGCAATTGTCGATTGAATTTTTTCTAAGTTTGGTTTAGAACTTAAAATCAAATTGGTATTTAATTTTTTTGGCAAGGAAACCAAATTAAACCCATAAATGCGTAAAATTTCTTCCACAACATCAATTTCTCTTGTCACATCAACTCTGTAAGCAGGAATTTCTAATTTCCAAGATTCAGCAGTTTCTGAAAGAATATTAATGTCTAAATTTTTCAAAATCAATCGCATCGAATCGTTTGGAATTTCGATTCCTATTATTTTATTGCTTTTTGCTGGACGAAAATCAATTTCTACATTTTCTATTTTTAGCGGATTTACATCCAATAAATCCATAGCAATTTCTCCACCTGCAATGCTTTGAATCAAATTAACAACTCTTTCCAAAGCAAATTTCGTCAAATGTGGATCAACTCCGCGTTCGTACCGGAAACTTGCATCGGTATTTAAGCCGTGAAATTTAGCTGTTTTTCTTACTGAAATAGGATTAAAATAAGCCGATTCGATGAATATATTTGTCGTGCTTTCTGAAATTCCTGATTTAAAACCACCAAAAACTCCAGCGATAGCTAAATTTTCTTTCCCGTTTGTAATCATTAAATTTGAATCATCCAAAGTTCTTTCAATTCCGTCTAAAGTTGTAAATTTTTCACCAGATTGTGCATTTTTAACAACAATTTTTCCTTCTAAAGCGTCACAATCAAAAGCATGAAGTGGAGTTCCCAATTCGCGCATTACAAAATTTGTGCAGTCAACAACATTATTAATTGGACTTAAACCGACGCTTCTCAAACGTTTTTGTAACCAAGATGGAGAAGGTTCAATTTTTGTACCTTTTAAACTGATTCCAATATATCTTGGACAAAAATCAGCATCTTTAATTTCAATTGAGTGAACTAAATCTTGATTTTTAGCAACTAATTTTTCTGTTTTAGGAAGTTTTAATTCCAAATTTAAAGCTTGATGAAAATTCAAATAGGCGATTAAATCCCGTGCAACACCAATGTGCCCCATTGCATCCGCACGATTTGGCGTCAATCCTATTTCAATTTCATAATCATCTTCTAGTTCAAAATAGGTAGCTGCTGGAGTCCCAACTTTTACATCTGCACTTAAAACTAAAATTCCAGCGTGAGATTCTCCTAAGCCTAATTCATCTTCAGCACAAAGCATTCCATTTGATTCAACACCACGAATTTTTGACGATTTGATTTTAAATGCTTCATCTGGTGTTGGATATAAAGTGGAACCAACTGTGGCAACAATAACTTTTTGACCTGCTGCAACATTTGGCGCTCCGCAAACAATTTGTAGAACTTCACCACCAACAGATACGGTTGTAACTTTTAGTTTGTCCGCATCTGGATGCTTTTCGCAAGTCAAAACTTCACCAACAAAAACACCTTCCAAACCTCCTTTTACAGCTTCAATTTTCTCAAAGCCATCAACTTCTAATCCAGTTTCTGTAAGTATTTCTGAAATTTTTTCAGGAGATAAATCTGTGTCAACATATTGTTTTAACCAGTTGTACGATATTTTCATTTGGAATTTTTATTAAAAGACAAAGTTAAGAAAAACATCAGAATTTGATATACTTTGTTTAACTTCAATTAAAATAAGACAAAACGACCTTTTTCAGGTTGCATAAGGTGAAAGGGTGTGCGCTTTGCAAGGGATAAATTTAAATGATTTACCGAAACAACTCATTTACTTTTTCCTCTCTGCTACCAAACTGTAAACCATGGGGATTTTATTTCCAAAGCGTTCGATATGGTATTTATTTTCTTCGATTTTAATCATATTACTCAAACAATCGTAGGGAGAAAAATCGTATTCTTGAAATGAATTTAAGTTCAAATTTTGATTCATTAATGCGGTAATTACCTCTCCTAATGAATGATTCCATGAATAATATTGGCATTCAATTGGTGCGTTTTTATCAGCATACGTTCCTGATAGAGTCTCAATTATTGGTCCGTCATTGAAATAATTGTATTCAATTTCTTTAAAATCATTGTCATACATCCAAATTACTGGATGAAATTCAACAAAAATAAATTTTCCAGACTCATTCATATATTGTGAAACAATATCCGCCCATTTATTAATATCTGGCAACCAACCAATAGTGCCGTAAGTTGTGAACACAATATCAAATTTCTCAGTTAAATTTTTGGGTAAATCGTAAATATCACAGCAAATAAATGTAGCATCTAAACCTAGTTTTTCATTGATTTCTTGTGCATTTTTTATTGCTTCATCAGATAAATCAATTCCTGTAACTTTTGCACCCATTCTAACCAATGAAAGCGAATCTTGGCCAAAATGACATTGTAAATGCAAGACTGATTTTCCTTTTACATCACCTAATAATTTTAATTCGATTTCTTTAAGAGAAGTTTCACCTTTCATAAATCCCTCTAAATTATAAAACTCTGAATATATGTGGTGTTTGGTCCTTTCGTTCCAAGATGTTCTGTTTTTTTCTAGATAATTCATTATTAACAATTATTTACAAATTTATAGGCTTTTTATACCTAAACTTGTATTTTAATACAAAGATGAAAACAATAATTTTAATAGCGACATTTTTTTTCTCATTTGGAATTTTTTCTCAAGCACCTGCAGATTCCGTGCGCTTAATTCAACTTTCTGGAGTTGTGATTACAAGTGATAGTTTGACACAAATGCCCTTTACGACGGTTTTTGATAAAACAACAAGAAGAGGAACAATTTGCGATTATTATGGTTATTTTTCCATGGTCGTTGTGCCAGGAGATACACTGATGTTCAATTATTATGGTTTCAAGCCTTCATCATTTATTGTACCTGATACTTTAGTTGAAAACCGCTATTCAATAATACATATAATGGATGTTGACACGATTAATTTGCCGATGGTGACGATTTACCCATGGCCGTCAAAAGAGGATTTTGCAAGAGCTTTCCTAGAAATGAAACCTTATGACGATGCATTAAGAAGAGCTCAAAAACAGTTATCTGGTGAAAGTTTAGCTTTTGCTGCATCAAAAGTTTCAACTGATGGTTCACTTTCATTTGGTTGGGCACAAAATCAGCGTAATACGAAATTATATACCATGGGACAGTCTCCCGTAAATAATTTATTGAATCCTTATTCTTGGGCGTCTTTTATACAAGCATGGAAATCAGGGAAATTAGCTAAGGAGTACTAGTCCTTTTCCTTAAATCAAATCAATTCCTGACACAAAAATTGTTTTTTCAAAATCAATCTTTTTTGATTCATCAAATTTTGTAACGACATCAACCATTGGATTTCCTAAAAACTGTTTGAAAATTCCCCATGAAATTTTTTTCTGAAGGTCATTTAATTTATCTTTTTCATCAATCCACCAAAGCATCAATTTATAATTTTCTTGCGCCAAAATTCCTTCAAAAAATGTAGATAGATAATCAGGATTATTGTCTTTGCAAAATACCATATCAGTAACGAGAAAACGATAATCTTTGGGATTTAATAATTTATTTAAAATTGGGATAAAAGGAATAATTTTAACCCATGTTTTACCAAATTTTCCTGGTAAAGATTCAATTCTCCAGTGGGCTTTTTGAATTCTTGCTGAACAAATTATTTCTCCTCGTTCATTTTTTAAAGCATAAATATTTGTCCGTTTGGGGTGAAAATTTGTATAAAATAAGTGATTCTCAAATTTTAAATTTATGTTTCCAATTTCATTTATATCAACGATTTCTTCTATATTTGCAGCTGATTTTGGATATAACCTCGAAAAAGAATGTGTTATTAATTTTCCGATTGATTGAAAACCAAAATTTTCACACATAAATTTACTACGCAGATTTTTTGGATCAATGTATGCATAAAAACAATCATTTTCAGTTTTTAAACTTTCTTCAAAAAAATTATTTAGAGTAGATTTTAGACCTATTTTTTTTGATTTAAAATTTGAACTATCGTTCAAATTATTTATGCTGTTGCTTTTTTTTCTTTGAAAAATTTGGTCAAATGCAAAATACCGAATGTACCAATTTTTTTCTCTTTTGCAAAAAGTTACATTTCCCAAAACTGAATTATTTCGCTCCAAAGTCAAAAACAAAGGATTGTCTAAATCATCAATTATTTCCCTTGTATTCAAGTGTTGATAACGAGCACCATTTGTTCCCAAAGTTGTTTTTTGAAGTAACCCTAAAATTGATTTATTCCAAGAATTTCGCAAAAATAATGGTGCTTTAATTTCCACTTTAAAACTTTTTATAAGGCATTTTTTACGATTTGTTCAATTTCATTGTATGTCAAATCTTGCCTTTCTCCTGTATTTTCCCAGCCTCTTTCTTCAAATCGTTTTCTGATTTCTGCAACGATATGGCCTGAATCTTTGGTGTAATTACTAATTTTTGTCTCAATTCCAAGTGACTGAAAAAAGTTTTCTGTTTTCACAATTGCTTCCTTTGCAATCGCTAAATCATCTCCAGTTAAATTCCAAACACGTTTTCCATATTGCGTCAACTTTTCTTTTTTATTCTCAAATTTAACTTCATATAAACGAGGAGCAATTATCGCCAAAGTTCGCGCATGATCTATTCCAAAAATTGCTGTCAATTCATGTCCAATCATGTGAGTTGCCCAATCTGTTGGAACTCCACAACGTAAATTTCCATTTAACGCATGATTTGCACACCACATTAAATTCGCTGCAAATTTATAAGAAGTTGGATTTCTTATTACCTCATCTGAAATTTCAATTAAAGTTGAAAGAATTCCTTCAGCTTCTCTTTCTTGCAATAAATTATCGGTCGGATAGGTCAAATATTGCTCTAATGTATGCATGAAAGCATCCACTATTCCATTTGCAATTTGCCTTTTTGGTAAGGTTGAAACGACAGTTGGGTCTAAAAATGAGAAGGTTGGGAAAAATAATGGTCCACCCATTGTACGTTTTTCTTTCAATTCACTTCTACTAATTACAGCGCCGCTATTTGCTTCCGAACCCGTTGCAGGTAATGTTAAAATTGTTCCAAAAGGAACTACTTCAGTAAATACGCAACCTTCTTTTCTCAACAAAACATCCCAAGGGTCATTTTTATAATGAATGGCACCAGAAATAAATTTCACACCGTCAATTACAGAGCCGCCGCCAACTGCCAAAATAAATCCAATGTTTTTTTTTCGGATTAATTCTACTGCTTTTAGTAATGTTGAAAACTCAGGATTTGCTTCAATTCCTTTGAATTTAAAAACTTCAAAATCGAGTAATTTTTTTTCAATAGAATCCATTAGACCTGAGGATTCAATACTTCCACTGCCATAAGCGATTAGAATTTTAGATCCTGAATAGAATTTTTTAATGTAGCTTGAAAGTTTTTCTAATTGGTTTGATCCAAAGATAATTTGTGTTGGGTTTTGTACCTCAAAATTGAGCATAACATTTAAATTTTTATTTTTTCTCTTTTAAAATCAATTTTAATATTGGATTTGCAATAACAACCAATATTATAATAACAGAACCTATGTAAAATTGTTTACTTAATAATTCATGTTCATGTAAAATAAAAATAGCCAAAATCATCGTATAAATGGGTTCTAAATTAATGCTTAAAGAAACCGTAAAAGTTCCTAGTTTTTTAATTAATTCGATACATAATAAAAAAGCTACCGAAGTGCATAAAATTCCCAAAAATAATAACCAAGCAAAATCGCTCCAAGTCATTACAAAAAGTTCCGCATTAAATCTTTCGTTATAAATTAAAACTCCTGTCAAAACAAGTAAACCCATGAACATTTCGTGCAAAGTGATTGCAGAAGCGGGAACATCTTTAGCTAATTTTGCGTTGAAAACATTAAAACAAGCTGCCGCTAAAGCTGAAATTAATCCATAAATAAGTGCTTCAAAATCTTTGGCTGAAAAATTCGCTGAAACGATGTAAATTCCGAAAACCACAATTATCCCGAGGATAAATTCTATCCAAGAAAATTTGCGTTTCATGATGAGAGGTTCTAACCAGGTAACATGTAAAGTTGCAGTTGATAAACACAAAATTCCTAGGGAGGCCGTTGAAAGTTGGATCGAAATATAAAATGTAATCCAATGAATTGCTACAAAAACACCCACTCCTAATGCTGCCCAAAAATGTTTTTTGGCTTGAATTTTCATTGGCATCTTTAAGATTCTAAGTCCAATGAAAAGAGAAACTAAAGCAACTAAAATTCGATGCCAAACTAATTCAAGCGCCTCTAAATGAATTAATTTTCCTAAAATTCCAGTAAAGCCCCAAACAAAGATTATTAAATGTAATAGAATGTAAAATTTGAATTTTTGGAACATTTTAGAATTTAAATTATAAACTCCAATATTCTAGCTCATGCATTTTATTTCTAAAAATTCCCTTCACATCAATAAAAACTCCTTTTTCATCTTTTAGTAAAGACTTGAAGTCATTTTCAGTAAAGCTTTTATATTCCTTATGATTTACAGCTACAATAATTGCATCGTATTTTCCTTCAGGTTTTTTAATTAATGAAACTCCATATTCGTGCTCCATTTCCTCAGAAGAAGCATGCGGATCGATCATTTCAACGGTAACTTGATATGATTTTAGTTCATTTACAATATCAATTACCCTGGAATTACGAATATCACTCACATCTTCTTTAAAGGTTGCTCCCATCACTAAAACGCGAGATTCTTGAATGATTTTATTTTGCGCAATGATTTTTTTTACAGTTTGTTTTGCGATGTATCCACCCATTGAATCATTCACAAAACGCCCACTTGTAATCACTTTTGAATGATAACCCGCTTGTTGCGCCTTATGTGTTAAATAATATGGATCAACACCAATACAATGGCCACCAACTAAACCAGGTTGAAACTTTAAGAAATTCCATTTTGTTCCAGCGGCTTCTAACACATCAAAAGTGTTGATTTTAAGTTTATTAAATATAATCGAAAGTTCATTCATTAAAGCAATATTGACATCACGTTGCGTGTTTTCAATTATTTTTGCTGCTTCTGCAACTTTAATTGTTGTAGCACGATGAACTCCAGCACCAACAACTAATTCATAGGTTTTTGCAATTTGATCTAAAGACTCATCGCAACAACCTGAAACAACTTTTATTACATTTTGCAAAGTATGTTCTTTATCTCCTGGATTAATTCTTTCTGGAGAATAACCAACTTTGAAATCTTCTTTAAATTTTAAACCAGAAAGTTGTTCTAAAACAGGAATACAATCTTCCTCTGTACAACCCGGATAAACTGTTGATTCAAAAACCACATAATCCCCTTTTTTTAAGACTTTTCCAACGGTTGAACTAGCACCTAAAAGTGGTTTTAAGTCTGGTAAATTTGCGTCATCAATAGGAGTTGGAACTGCTACGACAAAAAAAGTACAAGAATTCAAATCTTCAATATTTGCAGTAAATTCTATATCAGAATTCTCAAAAGCAGAAGAATCTAGCTCATTACTTGGATCCTTCTTATTACGCATTAAATCAACTCTTGCTTGATTAATGTCAAATCCAACAACTTTGATTTTTTTTGCAAATTCTAACGCAATTGGCAAACCAACGTATCCAAGACCAATTACAGCTAATTTTGTTTCCTTATTTACTAGTTGACTGTAGATTAAATTGCTCATCTCTTATTTTATAAATTCGTTCTATTATTTCAACAACTTTTAGGCCCTCTAGGGCATTAGTAGTTGCAGTTGTTTTTCCTTTTAATGTTTCGATAACATTTGTTATGACATAATTATGATTTGCAGCTGATCCTTTGTATGCTCCATAATCATTTCCTGGATTTGTTGGTGCAAGTTCTGGCATTTGATAACCTGGAATATTGCACGCTTCCACTTCATTCATGTATTGACCACCAATTTTTACGCTTCCTTTACTTCCAATAATTGTAATTGAACTTTCTAGGTTTGTATCTTGCACAGCAGTTGAGTAGTTAATGCACCCCATTCCTCCATTTACGAAGTCGAAACTTACAAAACCAGAATCTTCAAAATCTGTTGAATCTTTGTGTGTAAAATCAGCAAATTTTCCTTGAATATTATCGATATCACCAAAAAGCCAATACATAATATCAATGAAATGAGAGAACTGTGTAAACAACGTTCCTCCATCTAAATCCTGTTTCCCTTTCCAACTATCTTTTTTGTAATAGCGATCATCTCTGTTCCAATAACAATTTAGTTGTACCATAAAAATGTCACCCAAAATCCCATTATCAACTAGTGATTTTATCCATTCTGAAGGCGGAGAATAACGATTTTGCATAACACAAAATACTTGTTTTGACATTTGCAAAGACTTGAAAATCACCTTTTCACATGAATCTTTACTCAGACCCATCGGTTTTTCACACACGACATGTTTATGGTTTTCTAAAGCCAAAATTGCTTGCTCAGCATGAAAACCATTTGGTGTACATACATTTACAATATCAAAATCAATATCTGATTTCAACAAATCTTCCAAAGAAGAAAAGAAAGGAACATCAAAATCCGTTGCTCCACATTCTTCTTTTGATCGAATATCTATCATTGCAACCAATTCAGCACTTGTATCTCGCTTTACCATTTCGGCATGACGTTTTCCAATATGCCCAGCGCCTAATATTGCAAATTTTATTTTATCTGAAATTATATTCATCATACTTTACTAACTAAATTATTACTCAATTGATAATTTTCACCACTTTCCTTACATCTTGCCTTTCCTTCTGAATCAAATTCCAAACGCTGTCCAAATTCACTCATCCAACCCATTTGACGGGCGGGATTTCCAACCATTAAAGCATAAGCTGGAACGTGCTTTGTAACAACAGCGCCTGCGCCAATAAAGGCGAATTTACCAATATCGTGCCCACAAACAATTGTTGCATTAGCTCCAATACTTACACCTTTTTTAACAAGGGTTTTTGCATATTCACTTTTGCGATTTACAGCACTTCTTGGATTAATTACATTTGTAAAAACCATTGAAGGACCCAAAAAAACATCGTCTTCACAAATTACACCAGTGTAAATTGAAACATTATTTTGCACTTTGACGTTTTTTCCTAAAATTACTTGAGGAGAAATAACTACATTTTGACCTATATTGCAATTTTCTCCTAAAGTACAATTCGACATTATGTGCGAAAAATGCCAAATTTTTGTACCCTTTCCAATTGAACAATTGTCATCAATATATGCTGATTCGTGCGCGAAATATTCCATTATTTTACAGTAAATTTTTCAAAATCGTTGTGATCTTTTTTGTTTAATTCTTCCTCACTTAGACTACAAAAGTAAGCATAAGTTCTTTTTAATCCTTCTTCACGAGAGATTTTTGGTTCCCAACCTAAAATTTCTTTCGCCTTTGTGATATCTGGTTGACGTTGTTTTGGATCGTCAACTGGTAAATCGAGGTAAACAACTTTTTGGTCTGTTCCTGTCAAAGCAATAATTTCTTCAGCAAATTGACTAATAGAAATTTCATCTGGATTTCCGATGTTTACTGGTTGAGCATAATCACTTAAAAGCAGACGGTAAATTCCTTCAACCAAATCATCAACATAACAAAAGGCGCGGGTTTGTGAACCGTCTCCAAAAATAGTAATATCTTCGCCACGCAATGCTTGTCCTATAAATGCAGGTAAAACACGACCATCATTCAACCGCATTTTTGGACCATAGGTATTAAAAATACGCACAATTCTCGTTTCTAGGCCATGAAAAGTATGATAAGCCATTGTCATTGCCTCTTGAAAACGTTTTGCTTCGTCATAAACTCCTCGCGGTCCGATTGGATTTACATTTCCCCAATATTCTTCCGTTTGCGGATGAACAGTTGGATCACCATAAATTTCTGATGTTGAGGCAATTAAAACGCGAGCATTTTTGGCTTTTGCCAAACCTAAACAATTGTGAATACCCAAAGAACCAACTTTCAAGGTTTGAATTGGAATTTTCAAATAATCTATTGGACTTGCGGGTGAGGCGAAGTGTAAAATATAATCTAATTGTCCTGGAACATGAATAAATTTTGACACATCATGATTATAGAACTCAAAACTCGCTGAAGGAAATAAATGTTCAATGTTACTCAAACGACCAGTAATCAAATTATCCATTCCAATAACGTGATATCCTTCTTTAATAAAGCGGTCACACAAATGTGAGCCTAAAAATCCTGCTGCCCCTGTGATTAATATTCTTTTCATTTTTTTGATTAACTTTTAGCGTTTATATAAATAGTAGCTTATAGTTATAGTGAAGTATTCTATGGTTTAGATTTTCTCCACCGATTTTCTTCCAATGCTAGTATAAAAATACCCTTTTTCAGTCATTTCTTCTAAATCGAATAAATTCCTTCCATCAAAAATAACTTTATCTTTTAAAAGAGAGCTAACTTTATCAAAATTTGGATTTCTAAAGACTCCCCATTCAGTGCAAATAAGCAAACAATCTGCATTTTCTACTGCTTCATATTCGTTTTCTGCATATATAATTTTATCACCAATTAATTTTTTAATATTTGGCATTGCTTCAGGATCGTAAGCACAAATAGTTGCTCCAGCTTTTGTCAATTCATCAATCATGTAAAGTGCTGGTGCTTCGCGCACATCATCCGTATCAGGTTTGAAAGCCAAGCCCCAAAGTGCAATTTTTTTTCCTTTCAAATCGCCTCTAAAAAAGTTTTTCATTTTAGGGAAAAGAACTGTTTTTTGATCTTCATTTACTTTCATAACTGATTCCAAAATCTCAAAAGTGAAATCATGTTCTTTTCCAGATTTTACCAAAGCTTGAACATCTTTTGGGAAACAAGAACCTCCGTAACCAATTCCTGGAAAAAGAAATCGCTTTCCAATTCTGGCGTCTGAACCAATTCCAATTCTAACTTTATCAACATCTGCACCAACCAATTCACAGAAATTAGCGATCTCATTCATGAATGTGATTTTTGTTGCTAAAAAAGAATTTGCTGCATATTTTGTTAATTCAGCGGATTTTTCATCCATAAAAATAATTGGATTTCCTTGCCTAACAAAAGGTTTGTACAAGTTTTCCATTACTTTCTTTGCTCTTTCGTCAGAAGTTCCAATCACAACTCTGTCTGGTTTCATGAAATCATCTACGGCAAAACCTTCTCTCAAAAATTCTGGATTTGATACAACCGCAAAGTCAACTTTTGCATTTTTTGCAATCATTTTCTGAACTTTTTCAGCGGTACCTACTGGAACAGTACTTTTATCAACTATAACTTTGTAGTCAGTTATGATTTTTCCTAATTCTTGTGAAACGCCCAAAATATAGGATAAATCTGCAGAACCATCTTCTCCGGGCGGAGTTGGAAGAGCCAGAAAAATTATTTCTGCATCTTTTATTCCTGCAGCTAAATTTGTTGTGAAGGTTAATCTTCCTGCTTTGATATTTCTTTCAAAAAGTACATCTAAATTTGGCTCGTATATTGGAATTTCCCTATTTCGCATGCGTTCAACCTTGCTCTCATCAATGTCAATGCAAATAACTTCATTTCCTGTTTCAGCAAAGCAAGTTCCAGTAACTAAACCTACATAACCTGTTCCTACAACGGCAATTTTTCCCATTTTTTACATCTTTTATGTTAGTTTTCACTAACAAATTCTTGAATTGAAGAGCAAATAAATTGTAATTGTTCTTCCTCTAATTCTGTGTGGATTGGTAAGGACAAAACACGTTGCGTTAACCAATCTGTAACAGGTAAAACTTGATTTTGACAATTAAATGCAGCAAACATTTTTTGTTTGTGTGCAGGAATTGGATAATAAATCATGCTTGGAATTCCTTTTTTTGCCAAAAAATCTGATAGTTTATCTCTGTCAATTCCATCTAGCTGCATCGTATATTGGTGAAAAACATGACGGGAATTTTCGGATCTAAAAGGAACAGTAATTCCTTCTATTTTAGATAATACCTCTCCATAATAATCTGCAGCTTTTATTCTTGCAGCACAATAATCATCTAAGGAACGTAATTTAATTCTTAAAATTGCCGCTTGAATTGAATCCAATCGAGAATTACAACCAACCATTTCATGATGGTAACGAATCGTTTGACCGTGGTTTGCAATTTGCCTTAAAGATACTGCTAAAGAATCATCATTTGTGCAAATAGCTCCCCCGTCACCGTAACAACCTAAGTTTTTTGATGGGAAAAATGAAGTACAACCGATTGTGCCAATTGAACCAGTTTTTGTTTTTGAACCATCGCGATGCGTGTAATCACAACCAATTGCTTGTGCATTATCTTCGATGACAAACAAATTATGTTTTTTTGCAAAATCCATAATTGCATCCATATCGGCCGCTTGACCATATAGGTGAACTGGGACAATTGCTTTTGTATTTGGCGTAATTACAGCCTCAATTAAATTTACGTCAATGCAAAATGTTTTTGGATCAACATCAACAAAAATTGGTGTTAAACCTAATAAAGCCATAACTTCTGTCGTAGCAATATACGTGTATGAAGGTGTAATTACCTCATCACCTGGTTTTAATCCCAAAGCCATCATAGCAATTTGCAAAGCATCTGTACCATTTGCACATGGTATAACATGTTTTACTCCTAAATAAGTTTCTAACTCTGATTGAAAAGCACTAACTTCAGGGCCGTTTATAAATTGTGCTTTTTCAATAACATCCATGATTGCAGCATCAACTTCTGTTTTTATTTTTGCATATTGTGACTTTAAGTCAACCATTTGTATTTCCTTCATATTCTTTGAAAAAAGCTAAAAACAATAAATTTAAAACCTTATTTACAAGGTTAGTTACAAAATTAATAATAAATACTAACATAATAACAAAAAATCAAAAATATTGAGTTTGATTGATTTTGAGGGTTTAAGAGAATGCTAGCAATAAAATCTAATCCCTATTTTAAAAAAATTAGCTCTGTATTCCTGTTTTTTAATTTTAATTTTTGTTCCTTTGAATCAATTTATTCTAACTTTAGATAATACCTAAAGCCATTTTTATTTGAGTTTCGCTATTTATTTTAGCATGAATATTCCATAAAAAACATAAAAAATTAAAAAGAATTAAAATACCGAAATACTAGTACATATTCCCTTCAAAATTAAAGTAAAAAGGAAGTCTCATTTGAACACCTTTTAAACCTTCCATCTTTAATAAAAGTTCATAGTTTTTCATTAACGAAACTGGAAGTTTTACTTGCGTTTTTACTTGCTCTTCTTGTTCTTCCAAAATCTCAAAAATAACATCATAAGGGCTTGCTTTTTTCTTTGGATAATATACAATTTTTGCTTCTTTTAATCCTGCTGTTTTTACAGCAAAATTAATTGCATCATTCAGCCCTCCCAGTTTATCTACCAAACCAATTTTTAAAGCGTCAGTTCCAGTCCAAACTCTTCCTCTGGCAAATCGATTGACTTGTGCTTTTGTAATTTTTCTTCCTTGAGAAACTCTATCTAAAAATTCATCATAAATAACATCCACTTCTTCTTGAATTACGGCAATTTCGACCAGACTTAATTTTCTATTCGTTGAGACAACCGAATGTTTGTTTGTTGCAACTTGATCAAAGCTTAAGCCCAATTTATTTTCAAACATTTTTCCTGTATAGGGAATTAAGCCAAAAACGCCGATTGAACCTGTAATTGTTGTTGGCTCAGCGAAAATTTTATAAGCTGGAGCAGCTATGTAATATCCTCCAGAAGCGGCAACATCTCCCATGGAAACAATTACTTTTTTCTTTTTGTTTAATAAATAAACTTCTCGCCAGATCTCGTCACTTGCTAACGCACTTCCACCTGGAGAATTGACTCTAAAAACAACTGTTTTGATTGTTTTATCCAATCGAACCTCTCTCAAAGCTTTGCAAATTTTTTCGGATGAAAGTCCGTCGCCATCCACAGAAACGTCACCTTCTGCGACAACTACTGCAATATTTGGCTTATTAGCTCGAACTATGATTTGATTGTTTTCAAATTTATTTTTTGCATATTTTTCAAAGGATGTTAAATTCAACATTGAAGCATCTGTTATTTTTTTTTCTAACATTACAAGCACTTCATCACGGTATTTTACTTTATCAATCAATTTAAATTTTACTGCATCAGCAATTCGTTTGATTTTAAAATTTTCAGCTAAAGAATTTAATTCAGAGATAGAAATCTTTCGTTCTTTAGAAATATCACTTAACATTTCTTGCCAAATATTATTCATATATCGTTCCGTTTGCAAACGACTAGAATCACTCATTTTTGTTAAGAAAAAAGGTTCGACTGCACTTTTGAAATCATTGTTTTTTCCTCTAATTACTTGCATTTCAACTTCAAGCATGTCTAATGTGTTTTTGAAAAAAGTCATTTCTCCACCCAAACCAACAAATTCCATCATTGAACTCGGAAAACCATAAATTTCATTGGCCGCACTTGCAATGTAATATTCTTTTAGCGATATCACTTCTCCCCTATTGTATGCTATAACAAATTTTCCTGTTTTTTCAAAATCATTGATGGCATTTCTAATTTCTTTGGCGGTTGCCATGCCACATTGTGGCCCTTTTAATTCAATAAAAATTCCTTTTACATTTTCATCTTTTTTAGCTTCTTGAAAACCATACAACAAATCTGTTAAACCAATTTTGGTGTCAAGTCCCATCACAGAAGCATCAAATTTTGAGGAAGAACTTTCATTAATATCTCCATTCAAAGTTAGATGTAAAACTGAATTGGAAGAAATTCCTTTGCTTGGTGTTTCACTTAAACTTCCAATAATTCCTCCCACTCCGACAAAGAAAATAATTATTCCAATAATTGATACGATAAAAGCTGCCAATAAACTTGGCCAAAAAATTCGACCAAAAGTAATTTTTTTATCAGAAACAATTTTTATGTTTTTATTAACTTGTTGATTTAAATTTTGATTTTCCATATCATTAGAAAGATTGTATTTACGGCTTGAGTTTGCCAAATTTATTAAATTATTAAAACAAAGATTTACAATTAATGTTAAAAGGCAGAAAATATTGATGAAAAATAAAAGATTTGTTAATTTTATAGGTTTAAAATAAAAATTACATTGAACTTGGTTTTAAATTATAATCATCATGCAAGAAGAAATTAGAAAAATTCACTTTAAAAAAGGTAAAGATTCTGTTGTTTTAAATATCAATATTGAAAGTAAAATTATTGAAACAAACTACAATACAGAATTTGAATTTTTAGAGAATGAATTTTTTGTTGAAATTCCTGCATTCAATATTTCTTTGTCAACAAAAGACGAAAAATCCATTATAAAGTTTGCAAGAATCTGTACTTTCTTGTTTTAATTATAGATTAAATAAACAAGGTATCGATCAGTTTATTTTGACAATGTTTGATTTAGGATTTGAAATAAAAAACGTTTCGGATGGTTTAAAAAAATCGAGTTTCGGATCGTATTATTGAAAAGAGAAGGAATCAAATAACTGAGAAATTTGTTATGGCATGAATGGCATTTATCTTCAATTTTTA
>CANLGD010000005.1 GCA_947490145.1 Flavobacteriia bacterium | reverse complement strand
TTATCAAAAACATATAAGAATTGAATAATCGGTAAGTATAAAAATGATGCAAACATTAATTTTTTTGCATCCTTATCATCAGTTGTTAAAAATAACTTGTAGGCGTACCAAAAAAACCAAGCGCTTGAGATTGTTCCAATTATTAAGGTGGCAATTCCTGTCCAACCTAAAACCCATGGCAACAAACTGAATGGAATTAATAAAAAGGCATATGCTACAATTTGAAATGCAGAAGCTTTACATTTACCTTCTTTCGATGGTAGTAGAGAAAAACCACCAGCTTTGTAATCGTCATAAACAACCCAAGCAATTGCCCAAAAATGTGGAAATTGCCAGATGAATTGAACAAAAAATAAAACTCCTGGAACCAATCCAAATTCATTTGTATACGCAATTGCCCCTAACATCGGAGGCATTGCGCCAGGAAAAGCACCAATTAAGACTGCCCAAGGGCTTATGCGTTTCATGGGAGTGTAAATAAAAACGTATAAAACGTATGATAATAAGCCTAAAATAGCAGTTGTGAAATTTAACTGATAAAGCAGAACTAAACCAGAAATTAAGCAAAAAATTACCGCAAAATAACTTTCTTTTAGTGACATTTCATTTTGTGGAAGTGGACGGTTTTGGGTTCTTTTCATTAATTTATCCAAATCTTTCTCCCAAATTTGATTGGAGCCATTTGATGCTGCAGTGACTAGAAAGCCACCCAAAACTAAATAAGTGATTTGAATAATATCATGTCCACCGACAAAAAGGTAACCAGATAGGGCGGATACAATAACTAAGGCTGATAATCTGAGTTTAGTGAAAGAAATATATGATTTTACTTTTGAAGTTGGTTTATTACCCTGTTCCGTTTTTTGAGTAGATTCAACCATTTCAGACATATTTTTTGTGTTTTTCACTTTATTTTTTTTCACAAAGTTAGATATTTTCTTTAATGCAGAATAGAATTGTATAAAATAGTTACTATTTATGTTTATTCTAAAAGCATAAAATAAAAAAACTGTTCAAAATTAATTGAACAGTTTACAACAAAATATTTTTTATAAAAGCTTAATCTTCTTTTTCATCCTCCTCATCCTCGTCGTCCTCTTGATCAGAAACGTCATAATCATCCTCCTCGTCGTCATTAAAATCATCATCCTCGTCAACTTTTACTTCGTCTGCTTTTACGATTTCATCATCTTCATCAAAATCATCATCTTCATCATCAACACTTTTAGCTTTAAAGGTTGGTTTATTCAATTTTACTAAATAAATGATTTCTTCCGTTTCCCACAATAGAGCTTCTAATGTTTCGCCTGTTGGAGTTTTAATGGTGGTCATTCCCTCGCTAAATCCATCAGGAAATGCTTGAAGAAGTAATTTTTTTTGATCAATCGACAATTTGTCGTAACTTACAATGGCACGTTTTTTTGACATACTGAACTATATTTCTTTGATTTATTTTATATTTCTAATTTATGAATCCTATTTATTGGCAAAATTACATTTTGCTTTAAAACAATTGATGTGTCTGTAACTGCCCAAATAGTGGTATCAACTCTTTTTTTTCCTGCATCATCTGAAAAATAAATTTTCACCTTTTGATGCTCTAAATTCCCCAAAGAAATAGCTCTTTCAACTGTTGATTTTCTTTCAAGCTGTAATTTAACACTTTTCAAAATATCTTCTTGAGGAAAATGCAATGATGCAATGTTTTCTTTTTCTATAAGTTTGTATTCTAAATCTTCCATAAATGATATTTAGCGCAAAAATATACTAAAACTTTAAAACCCACAATAAAAAAGTAAAAAAAAAGAAAAAAAATAAAAAGAAAGGCTCCTTTGATTAAAAGGAGCCTTTCTTAAGTAGTTGGTCTGATTGTTAAATATGAAAAATCAACTCAGAGATATTTTTCGACAATGAAAGCGCAAAATGCCCACAAAAAAACTATTAAACTGTATTATCTACTAAAACTATACAAAAATTGTCAAAAGGAAAAATTCTAAGTTGATGTATTTCCTAACTCTAACGTAAAATTAGAATTGTTTTTGAATGATTGAGGTGCAAATGAATATTTCCGCTAGTCTAATGAATATTTTCAATCGATTAATTATTTTTTTAAGCTGATTGTCGCAAAAAAAACAACAAAGTGTTTATAACAATTCAAATTGTTTGAAATGATGAGTCAAATGTTTTGCATTTAATTTTTGCCATTGTTCAAAATTAAGAGGTCCATAAAATGGATGAATTTCTGTTAATTCTGAATTAATTTCATAAATTTCTTCAAAATATAAAAAAGTTTCTATGAATTCATCAATAGCCAATTCAATTTCTTCATGTCTTAAAACTTCATTTTCATCAGCAAAAGGTACAGTAATATTTTGTGCCATTTCTTTATCTGAATCTAAAAAAGCTAACATTCTTGTAATTTTATCCTCTTCAATTACTAATTCTTGCGGACCTTCTCCCGTTGCAATTTTAAGTGTGTCAGTTAAATGTTCAACCATACGTTGCGCACTCATTTTTCCCCAAAGTGGTTTTTTGTCTTGCGTTAATTTTTCTAAAATAGGTAATATTGTTTCTAAATTTGGCTCTATAAAATTCATAAATTTGGGTTTAATTATTTTTGTTTGCAACTAATCTCTTTAGTAAAACATTGGGTCTATATCTGTCTTCTCCATATTCTGCAAATAAAGATTGAAGTTTTGAGAGAACCTTTTCTAACCCAATTTCTTCAGACCATTTTATTAATCCTTGCGGGTAATTAACTCCATTTTTCATCGCTAAATCAATATCCTCCGCGGATGCAACGTTTAAAAATAAAGCATCATAAGCTTCGTTTATTAACATAGCTATTATTCTGTCAAAAATTTCTGTTCCTACTTTTAAATCTTTATTTGGAGCTGGTTTTTCTATACTTTCTAGATAAGAATAAAATCCTCTTCCAGATTTTCTGCCATAAAATCCTGCTTCTTTGTGTCTTTTTTGAGTAAATGATGGCTTGAATCGTGGATCATAATAAAATGCTTCAAAAACAGTTTCAGTAACGGTATAGTTCACATCATTTCCAATGTAATCCATTAAAGTGAAAGGACCCATTTTAAATCCACCAATCTCAGTCATAGCCCAATCAATAGTCGCAAAATCAGCTATTCCTTCTTCGTAGATTCTCAAGGCTTCGCCGTAAAATGGTCGAGCTACTCGGTTCACTATAAATCCTGGGGTATCTTTACAAATTACGCCAATTTTTTTCCAAGAATCAATTAATTTTTTGGATTTTTCAATGATTTCAATTGAACTTTGAACTGCTGGAATGATTTCAACCAATGGCATTAAAGGTGCTGGATTAAAGAAATGGATTCCAATAATTCTGCTCGGATTATTTAAAACTGAACCAATTGAAGCAATTGAAAGGGATGAAGTATTTGATGCTAAAATACATTCCTGAGAAACAATTTCTTCAATTTCTTTGAAAACTAAATGTTTGACGTCCAAATTTTCAATAATTGCTTCAATTACAATTTCACAAGGTGCGAAAGATGATTTTTCGATTGTAAACGTAATTCTTGAAATAATTAAATCTGCCTCCTCTCTAGAAAATTTTCCTTTTTCAACCAATTTTTCAAAGGTTTTTTCAAGGTTTAATTTAGCTTTATCTAAAGCAAGTAAATTTGAATCAACTAAAAATACCAAATGTCCTGCTTGAGCTGCAACTTGCGCAATTCCAGCACCCATTGTTCCTGATCCTAAAACTCCAACTTTTATCATGAGTTATTTTTTTAAATTTGATTTTAAATGTAATGATAAGAATTTATCTCAATGAAATTGACTCCAATTGTGGTGCCGTCTTCATTTGAATTGTAAGAGATTTCTCATTCAAGTTAATCTGTTAAAGCACTAATAATTTCTAATCCTAAGGTTTGCGATTTTCCCAGACTGATCAACTTCTTTTTTAATCAAATCAATTTCACCCTCAGCTGTATCTATATTTGTTACCATTAAGTCATTTAAATTGGCAATTCTTAATTTATAGGACTTGCTTATTCCCTCATTTTTAGAATCTAATTTTACTTGATTACAAGATATAGAAGATTTAAAAAGTAAAATCGTAGGTAAAAAGTTAATTTGAACCTTTTTAATCGAAGAAATTTTGTTTTTAAAATGAAACATATTTATTAATTACCTTTAAAGACAGGCTTTCTTTTTTCTAAAAATGCTTGAACTCCTTCTTTAAAATCGCACGATTTTCCAGCCTCTGTTTGTAATTTCTCTTCTAAATTTAATTGTCCTTCTAGGTTATTAGAAAAACTTTCATTTACTGCTTTTTTAGTCAGAAAAAGCGCTTTTGTCGGCATAAGTGCAATTTTTTCACTGAATGTTTTGACAAATAAATCAAAATCTTCATCAGCTACTGCTTTGTAAATCATATTCATTTGTTCAGCTTCATCTGCCGAAATTTTATCGCCAGTCATCATAAGAGCCAATGCTTTTTGCATACCAATAATTCTTGGTAAAAAATAAGTTCCTCCAGAATCTGGTATCAAACCAATTTTTGAAAAAGCTTGAATGAAAGAAGCAGATTTTTTTGCAATTGTTATGTCACAAGCTAAAGCGATATTTGCACCAGCTCCTGCTGCAACACCATTAACAGCGCATATAATAGGTTTTTCAGAAGAACGAATTAATGTAATTATTGGGTTGTAATGTTTTTTTACAATATCCTGTAATTCAGGGCCATTAGCATCAGTAGCTTCAGCCAAATCTTGCCCAGCACAAAATGCTTTTCCTTCACCTGTTAAAACAATTGCACGAATTTGACTATCTTTAGATGCAAAAATTAGTTCTTCTTGCAATAAAAAAGCCATTTTTTTGTTGAATGAATTAAAAACTTCAGGTCTATTTAGTTTAAGATAAACAATTCCATTTTCAAATTTTCTGCTAATCTCCATAAAAAAAATTTATGCGAATATAAGAAAAAATCTTTAAGATAGACTTAAGAGCAACTCAATAATGGATTTAACAAATTAGTGAATTTGATTTTTAGCATTTTAAATGCCTATATTTGTGGTAAATTTTTCAAAATGTTTAAATTTTCCATAATTACGTTTGTTTTAGGTTTAAGTTCTTTGACTTATTCTCAACTTTCTTCTGTTTATGGAAAAGCAGACTATGATTTTTGGATTAATTTGCCTGAAGATTCAATTTTGAATTCAAAACCGCCAATTTTGGTTTTTTTACATGGAAAAAGTTTGTCTGGTACGGATTTAGCTAGAGTCAGAAAATATGGTGTAATTCACGAAATGGATAAAGGAAGGAAAATCCCTGCAATTGTGGTTGCTCCTCAAGTTGCAAGTGGACATTGGGTTCCTGATAAAGTTTTGTCTGTTTTAGAATATGTTCAAGAAAATTACAATACAGATTCAAGTAGAATTTATGTTGTAGGCATGAGTTTGGGTGGCTATGGAACTTTGCACTTTGCAGGAAAATATGCTGATAAAATTACCGCTGCTGTTGCGTTATGTGGTGGAGGAAATGAAAAAGACGCGTGTAATTTAGCTACAATTCCACTTTGGATTCAACATGGAGATGCTGATAATGCTGTTCCTATTTCTCAATCAGAAAAAATGGTTTCTGCAATCAAAAAATGCAGTGGAGATAATTTGATTTACACAATTATCAAAGGTGCAAATCATGGCGACTTGGAGCGCATTTTTAGAACAGATGAATTATACAACTGGCTTTTCTCTAAAGTCAGGATAAAATAATTTGGATAATCAAAAAAAGGAAATGATGTAATATAAAAAGGAAGAGCTAATTCGTTAAAAGTATTTGCATTCCAACTATTGTATAAAAAATAAAAACCTAGAGATTTTTCGCACTTTCCAAAACCTCATTTTTCAATTGTTCTGCATAATCAATCATTTTTTGACAGATTTCAGGATTTGAAGCACCAATAATTTTTGCAGCTAAAATCCCAGCATTTTTTGCACCATTTAAAGCAACAGTTGCAACAGGAATTCCGTTTGGCATTTGTAAAATGGATAAAATACTATCCCAACCATCAATTGAGTTGGAGGATTTTATTGGAACACCAATTACCGGTAATGGAGTTAAAGAAGCGGTCATTCCTGGTAAATGCGCCGCTCCACCAGCTCCAGCTATAATTACTTTCAATCCTCTTTTGTGCGCGTTTTGGGCATATTCCAACATTAATTCTGGAGTTCTGTGAGCTGAAACTACATTTATTTCATAAGAAATTTCAAATTGTTTTAAAATATTTGCTGCTTCTTGCATGATTGATAAATCTGATTTACTTCCCATTATAATTCCAACTTCTGCCATAATTTTGGTGTTTTTGAGGCAAAGTTATTAAAATTTAAGTTATTGTGAACTAAATTTGTTTTGATGTGTTTCGATTAACTGATATATTGGTATAAAATAAATTTTTTTTCTAAATAGCTGTTTTGTATCTTTGCATTTCAAAATTTGAATTTTTAAATAAATATGAATAACACACAAGAAAAATTGGCTTACAAAGTCAAAGATATTAGCTTAGCTGATTGGGGACGGAAAGAAATGACTTTAGCTGAAGCAGAAATGCCAGGTTTAATGGCTTTGCGGGAAGAATACGGTGCGTCTAAACCCTTAGCTGGTGCAAGAATTGCAGGATGTTTACACATGACAATTCAAACTGCGGTTTTGATTGAAACTTTAACTGCTTTGGGTGCTGAAGTTACGTGGTCATCTTGTAATATTTTTTCTACACAAGATCATGCTGCTGCCGCAATTGCTGCAACAGGAGTTCCAGTTTATGCTTGGAAAGGTATGAATGAAGAGGAATTTGACTGGTGTATTGAGCAAACTATTTTTGCTTTCAAAAATGGTGAGTCATTAAATATGATTTTAGATGATGGTGGTGATTTAACGAATATGGTTTTTGACCGTTTTCCAGAATTAACTGCTGCTATCAAAGGTTTATCAGAAGAGACTACAACAGGAGTTCACCGTTTATACGAACGTGTAAAAAATGGGACTTTGTGTATGCCTGCAATTAACGTTAATGATTCAGTTACAAAATCTAAATTTGATAACAAATACGGATGTAAAGAATCTTTAGTTGATTCAATTCGTCGTGCTACAGATGTTATGATGGCTGGAAAAGTTGCTGTTGTTTGTGGTTATGGTGACGTTGGTAAAGGTTCTGCTGCTTCTTTGAAAGGTGCAGGTGCAAGAGTTATTGTTACTGAAATTGATCCAATTTGTGCTTTACAAGCTGCAATGGACGGTTTTGAAGTGAAAAAATTAGACACAGTTGTTGGTTTAGGTGATATCATCGTTACAACTACTGGTAACAAAAATATCGTTGTTAGTCGTCATTTCGAAAATATGAAGGATAAAGTTATCGTTTGTAACATCGGTCATTTTGACAATGAAATCGACATGGGGTGGTTGAACGCTAACCACGGAAAATCAAAAGTTGAGATTAAACCTCAAGTTGATATGTATACAATTGCAGGAAAGGATATTATCATTTTAGCTGAAGGTCGTTTGGTAAACTTAGGTTGTGCTACAGGACATCCATCTTTCGTAATGTCAAATTCATTTACAAACCAAACTTTGGCTCAATTAGAATTATGGCAAAATAGCGCAAACTACGGAAATGACGTTTATATGTTACCAAAACATCTAGACGAAAAAGTTGCTCGTTTGCATCTAGCAAAAATTGGTGTTGAGTTGGAAGTTCTTTCAAAAGATCAAGCTGATTACATCGGTGTTGAAGTTGCTGGTCCATACAAAGCAGAACATTATAGATATTAAGATATACAACATTGTATTAGAAAAGGAATCCGAAAGGGTTCCTTTTTTTGTTTAACAGCTTTAATTTTATTAATTCGATTCAGATTTTTTTCCTTATTCGTTATATTTGGGGACGAAGAATTTGCTAGATTTGTCAATGGAGTCGAGAAAACTGAAGCAAAAGCCAATGTGATAATCTACCTAAAAAACCTTCTTGATTGAATGTTAGTACTCGTTGTGAAAATTTTAATTTCAAAGGTAACGAAAAACGACAGTAAATTTCAAAAAAAAGTCGAACCATAAGATCCGACTTTTAAATTTATGTTTTTTGATTAATGACTAATTCTATACGTTGGTGGCTGACCCTGTCTGAGTCATAATCCCAACAATACTTGCAAAGGATCTTTACTTCCAAACAGCATTCTTTCTGGGTTTTCAAGCATTTCTTTTACTTTTACTAAGAATCCAACAGATTCCTTACCATCAATGATTCTGTGATCGTAAGAAAGCGCAACATACATAATTGGTCTAATTTCAACCTTTCCATTAATTGCCACTGGACGTTCAACAATGTTGTGCATTCCTAAAATTGCAGATTGAGGAGGATTTATAATAGGAGTTGACAACATAGACCCAAAAACACCACCATTTGTGATTGTGAACGTTCCATTTGTCATGTCGTCTGGCGTAATTTTTCCATCACGTGCTTTTATCGCTAATCTTTTAATTTCTCTTTCAATTTCAGCCAAAGACATTTGTTCTGCATTTCTAACAATTGGAACCATTAATCCTTTGGGAGAAGAAACAGCAATTCCTACATCAGCGTAATTGTGGAAAACAATTTCATTTCCATCAATTTGTCCATTCACACTTGGAAATAAATTCAAGGCTTCTGTTACAGCCTTTGTAAAGAAAGACATAAATCCTAAATTTACTTCGTGGAATTTTGCAAAACTATCTTTATATTTTGCTCTCAAATCCATGATTGGTTTCATATCCACTTCATTGAAAGTTGTCAACATTGCAGTTTCTTTTTTTACTGAAACTAATCGTTCAGCAATTTTTCTGCGCAACATAGACATTTTTTCTCTTGTTTGCTCACGAGTTCCGCCCCAACCTTGAATTGCATCAGCTGAAATGCCAGCAGAAAGTGCTGCTAAAACATCTTGTTTTGTGATGCGACCATCTTTTCCACTTGCAGGAACTTTAGAAGCAGAAACGCCATTTTCAGCCATGATTTTTGCAGCAGCAACAGATGGAGTTCCATTTGCATAAGACGCTTTTTCATTTACTGGAGCAGGATTTGGCGCTTGTGTTTTTTCTATAGGAGCAATTTTAACTTCTTCACCAGCTTTTTCAACAACTTTTATAGGAGCAGAACCGGCAGGTTTTTCAGCAGAAGTATCAATCAAACAAACAACTTGACCAACTTTAACCACATCACCTTCAGCAGCTTTCATGGAAATAATTCCACTTTCCTCAGCAGGAAGTTCCAAAGTAGCCTTATCTGAATCAACTTCAGCAATTGCTTGATCTTTTTCTACATAATCTCCATCAGCTACCAACCAAGAAGCAATTTCAACTTCTGAAATCGATTCTCCTGGACTTGGTACTTTCATTTCTAAAATTGCCATAAAATAATGTTTTTTTTAATATTTTTAAAAGTGGGCTGCGGCTCCCGATGCCCGGTTTAGTTAAACTTTAACTTTTGCAAATTGAAAAACATCTTCAAACAAATGATTCAAACGTTTTTCGTGTAATTTTTTTGAACCTTCTGCAGCTGCAGCTGCAGCTCTTCTCATTACTCCAATAAAAGGAATATGTCTCAAACTCATTGCTATATAAGTCCAAGCACCCATATTTGCAGGTTCTTCTTGTGCCCAAACAATGTTTTTTGCATTTTTATAACTTGCTAAAACAGTTTCAATTTGTTTTTGAGGTAATGGATATAATTGTTCAATTCTAACAAAAGCCATGTTATCAACACCCAATTCTTTTGCTTTAATTTTCATTTCATAGTAAAATTTACCTGAACAGCAAACCACTGTATAGATTGAATCTTTATTTTCAACTGAATCATCTAAAACTTCTTGAAAACATCCTGTAGCCAATGAATCTAAAGTGGATGTTGCATCTGGATGACGCAGTAACATTTTTGGAGAAAAAACAACTAATGGTTTTCTAAATTCTCTTTTTAATTGTCGTCTCAACAAGTGAAAATGATTTGCAGGAGTTGAAGTATTTACAACTTGAATGTTATAATCTGCACATTGTTGTAAAAAACGCTCCATTCTTCCACTTGAATGTTCAGCTCCTTGACCTTCATAACCATGCGGTAAAAGCATTGTTAATCCACTTTGAGTAGTCCATTTATCTTCTCCAGCAGTAATAAATTGATCAATCATAATTTGTGCACCATTGAAAAAATCTCCAAATTGTGCTTCCCAAATTGTCAAACCATTTGGTGTTGCTAAAGAGTAACCATATTCATATCCTAAAACTCCGTATTCTGAAAGCAAAGAATTATAAATTGAGAATTTCGCTTGCTTGTCTGAAAGTAAATTTAATGTTTCGATTTCTTCTTCCGTATCTTCTGTCTTCACAACTGCATGACGGTGAGAGAAAGTACCTCTTTCGACATCTTGACCTGAAACTCGAACTGGATAACCTTCTGTTAAAAGTGTGGCATAAGCCAACATTTCTGCTGAACCCCAATCCAATTTATCTTCTGTAATTGCTTTTAAACGGTCATCAAATATTTTTGAAATTTTTCGGAAATATTTTTTTCCTTCAGGTAGAGTTGAAAGTTTTATTCCTAAGTCTAACAAGGTTTTTTTGTCAACACCAGTTTCAGGAGATTTATCAAAATCCTCTGGTTTACTATGTCTAAAACCGCTCCAAGTATCTTTTAAAAAATCGAATGTTATTGCCTTTTCATTTTCACGGGAAATAGTAAATTCACTCTCTAAATGAGCATTAAAGTCGTCTTCTAATTTTTTTGCCTCTTCTTTTGTTAAAACACCTTCTGCTTCCAATTGACTGAAATAAATTTCTTTTGGATTTGGGTGTTTTTCAATTAATTTATATAAATGTGGTTGCGTGAATTTAGGTTCATCACCTTCGTTGTGACCATATTTACGGTAACACAATAAATCAATAAAAATATCTTTTTTGAAATGTTGACGATATTCCATTGCGATTTCCATAGCAAGAACAACAGCTTCAACATCATCGCCATTTACGTGAAAAACTGGTGAAAGCGTTGTCTTAGCAACATCTGTGCAGTAAGTCGATGAACGTGCATCTAAGTAATTTGTCGTAAAACCAACTTGATTATTTACGACAATGTGAATTGTACCACCAGCTCTGTAACCATCCAAGGTTTGCATTTGGATGACTTCATAGACAATTCCTTGCCCAGCAATCGCAGCATCTCCGTGAATCATTACCGGACAAACCTTACTCTCGTCCTTAAAAACATGATCTATTTTTGCTCTTGCAATTCCTTGAATAACTGGATCTACCGCTTCTAAATGCGATGGATTTGGACATAAGGTAACTCCAATTTTTTTCCCATTTTTCAAAGTAACTTCAGATGTAAAACCCTGGTGGTATTTTACGTCACCATCAAAATCTCCTTCGAAATCAAATTCTTTTCCTTCAAATTCAGAAAAGATATCTTTTGGACGTTTTTCAAAAATATTTGTAAGTGTATTTAATCGACCACGATGTGACATTCCCATTACGAAATATTCAACGCCTAAATCAGAACCTTTGTTCACTAAAATATCTAATGCAGGAATCAAAGCTTCCCCACCTTCGACAGAAAAACGTTTTTGACCAACGAATTTTTTTCCTAAGAAGGCTTCAAAGTTTGTTGCTTGATTTAATTTTTTATAAATCTCAATTTTTCTAGCTTTGTCGAATTGTGGACGATTTTTTAATTCAATTTTGCTTTTCATCCAATCAATACGATTGGGTTCTCTCATGTAAACAAACTCAATTCCGATCGACTGACAATACGTTTCTTCTAAATGAAAAATAATATCCTTTAGACTTGCAGCACCCATTCCAATTTCAATTCCAGATTGAAAAACCTGCGATAAATCAGCATCTGTCAAACCAAAATTTTCAATTGCTAATGTTGGTTCATGCTTTCTTCTATCTCTAACTGGATTTGTTTTGGTAAAAAGATGTCCACGTGTTCTATAGCCATTAATAAGGTTTAGAACTTTGAATTCTTTCTGCAAATTTTCTGGTATTTCACCTCCTTCATCGTAGTTTGTTTGAGCAAAATCAAATCCTTCAAAGAATTTTTGCCAACCCAAATCAACACTCTCAGGATCATTTTTATAAGATTTATACAGGTAATCTATCGCTGAGACATCTGCATTTCCAACATAAGTAACTTTGTCCATGTTTCAAATAGAATTTTTGGAGTAGCAAAATTACATATTTTCTGAATATAAAAGCCAATTAATCCTCATAATTTCAAAAAAAAACGCTTGCCAAAAAACTTGACAAGCGTTTAAATTCTTTTTCACCTCTATTATTTAATAGAAATCTGTTTAACTAATTCGTTTCCATTTATTTGTACTTTAACAAAATAACTTCCAGCAGCCAATTTATCAGTAGGAATAAAAACAATATTATTTCCTATAATTGAATTAATTGTTTCTTGAATTAATATTTTACCCATTAAATCAAAAATTTGAATTTCAGTTTTTTGCGAATTTGCTACTGAATATTCAATTGAAACTTCCTGATCAGCTGGGTTTGGAAAAATGTTAAATGAATAACTTAAGACTCCCAGCTCTAATCCTGCACTTGTAAAATCAGAACCATTACAATCTTCATCGATGCCATTATTTAAAATTTCAACAGCATTTGGATGTATGGAGGCGTTATTATCGTTACAATCAATAGCAGAAGGATAGCCATCTAGATCTGCATCTACATTTGGAGTTCCAGTAATCAAAGTATTTGTTGGACCTGAAGGATAAATGTTGATATTATCTAAATATAGGTTGTTACCATTTTCTCCTTCAAATCTAAATTTGTATCTGAAATTTTTGTTCCAGTTTGAAGCTAAAGTATTAGTAATGTGCGCAGTAACCCATTGAGAAGAATCTGTAGGTGTCCAAGCTGATGCTTGAACAGTTGTTCCCAAACTGGATGCTTGGAAAGTTCTTCTAATTAACCATGAATCGCCGCAGTCTCCAGAAAGTAAAACGTGCAATTTTTCAGCAGTTGTGGCAGTCTTTTTTCGGTAAGAATATCTAAATGATAATGTGACATTACTAGCAGCAGTAATTCCTGTTAAATTTACAGGATTAGCAATTAATTCATCTGTATTAATTCCCGCCTGACCAAAATTTGCCAATTTAACACATTTAGTTCCAGTGTGACCAACGCCACTTATTAAAGAAAACTTGGCATTATTTTGAGGATTATAAACTTCCCAATAATTGCTTGTTTCTAGACTTGTATAATTTTCAAATCCATCTAAAAACGGTATAGTTCTGCTTAACAATGTATCTAAAACAGTTAAATAAGTGCTAACGGTTTTGGTTTGTGACGCACTGCCGTCTGAAGCGGTTAATGAAACTTGGTAAACTCCTGGTGTATTATAAGTAACACTTGGATGTTGTTCCAGAGAATTTGTAACCAATGCTCCAGGGAAGCTCCAATTCCAACTGGTTACGTTATTATAAGACAAATCTGAAAATTGAACACTTTCTCCAGCACAAATTTTCACTCTATCTGAAGAGAAATTTGCAGCACATAGGTACAAATCTCCATCAGCTCCAGTAGCAATCAAATTATTAGTTGTCCAAAGATTGTTTCTACCTCCAGTTGTGGAAGCAAGTGCTGCACGCATTCTATTTTTTTGACCCCCAGAAAACATTTTTGAACAATAAGAATAATCCATATAATTTTCAACATTTGCTCTAGGTCCACATGTTGCTTCATTCAACATACAGGCAGTTACACCTATTGTATTCGGTGTATCAGTAACTCCATCATCGTCAGCGCAACTAGCAGCATTTCCTGGGTTGTTATTAGTCCCCCACGTATGTTCTAAATTTAACCAATGTCCCACTTCATGAGTTAGTGCTCTATCTGTGCCAATATCACCCGTTCCAATTGAACCAACGTAATCGTGTAAAATAAAAATTCCGTTATCCATTGCACTTCCTACCCAATTGCTTGGCAACATAGTATATCCAGCTGCATCACCACAATCAGCAACAACAAAAATATTCAAATATTTATTTCCAGCCCATTCACCATTATAAACATCATTTCCAGATACAATTGCATTAACCTGCGCATTTCCATTACTTCCATTAAAACTAAGGGAAGAAATTGTTCTCGTAATTCCATTAAAACACGTTCCATCAGGAGCCTTTGTAGCTAAAACAAATTCTACTTCAATATCAGCTGGCTTGCAAGTTGCAGACGGATTACTTGCTTTGAAATCATTGTGGACATTTAAAGCATCTGAATTTAATAATCTATAATCACGATTTAAGATTCTAACAGCGTCAATAACTTGTTCATTGGAAATATTCTCAACACCACCGTTATGTAAAATATGGAAAACAATAGGTAATTTATAAATCACTCTTTGAGGATTATTCTCTGAAGCAATTTGTTGCTCAAGATGTAACAAATTTTGTTGATCAGTATTAAATTGCTGCAAAAAAGCTGGATTCTGCTTTAACTCAAACATTTTTTTGTGAGTGATACAATATTCAACAGATTCACCATTTCTTATATTATTTTTATCAATTTGAGAAAAATAAAAATTTGAGAAAAATAAAAATGAAAGTAACGAAATTGTTTTTAAAAGAAGAGAATTCATAAATTGGATTTTATAATTTTGTAGTTTAATATTGTAATAACGCACCAAATTACTAAAAAGTTGGACAATATTTAACTTTTTAGACTAAATGGTATATTCTATTGATTAAAGCACTAGATAATTACAAGCGACAAATTACGTCTTTAAATCCATTAAACTTTAAATTGTACATTATTTTTTGTGCCACATCATTGGGCCTAAGTAACTGATTTTCTTTTTTCAAATTTAAAAAATTATCTTTAGAAGAAAATTTTTCTGTATCACTAGCTCTAATTAGAGACTGCATTTCAGTATCAATTACTCCTGGAGCGAGTGAATATATCTCTGTATTTTTGCCTTTTTCAATTTCTTCAAGTTGAAACGCTGAAGAGAACATATCTAAGGCTGCTTTCGAGGCACAATAATTTGCCCATGAAGGAAGAGCTCTTCTTCCAGCACCAGAACTGATGTTTAAAATTGTTAATTTGGAGTCCTCAGGGCAAAATTGACTCATTTTACGAATCAATTGAATTGGGGCAATCGTGTTTACTTGGAAAATACGCGCTGAAGAATCTGAATCTTGATCTGATATGCGATTTATTGGTTCGATTAGGCCCGCATTATTAATCAATAGATATTCCGTGCTTAATGGAAAATTGATTTCAAGGTTTTCAACTTCATTCCAGGAACTCAAATCACATTTTTTGAACGAATAATTGGCATGTGAAATTGTATTGTTTCTTCCAATTCCAGCAACTAAAATACCTTTCTTCAAGTATTCATTTGCAAGTGCATTGCCTAAACCTCTCGATACTCCGGTAATTATTACAAACATATTTTAAGAGCTAAGAGTTAAAAATGAAAAATTTAGAATTTGATTCTACTTCACCTTCGTAAAATACCTGTAAACAGGACCTTTTTCAATTACTAATTCTTTGTCGTTTAACAAATAAACTGCAACTTTATTAGCTCCATAATCCATTCTAAAGGAAGTACCTTTAATGCCACTAGAATCTGCTGAACAAATTTTATTGTCAACAATTACAAATTCTGTACCGATTTCAGCTAAATTTTTTGACAATTCTCCTTCTCCTTCCGTTGTATATGTGGATCTGAAATCTTTTGAGACACCAAATAAGACTTCGCCAATTGGAGCAATTCCTGCTTCTAATGCATGCGTTCTAACTTCTGCATATTTCCACGTTCCAACTAATTGCTCGATTGAAATTGGAACGGGCATTGGCTTTTCTGCAACCAGCGTTTTTACTTCACTTCCAATTTTTTCCTTTGATTTTGAAGAACAGCTAAATAAAATTGAACTTGAAAATATAAAAATTGTGATTTTTTTGATATTTCTCATAATTGTAATTTTTTGGTTAAGCGAATATATAAAAAATTTTTAGAAAACAAAAAGTAAAAGCAAATCATAAGCCGGGTTCTGTATCTTTAGTTCACCGAAGCGAATTAAATAGCTGTCATTTCTCTAGTCCCAAAATCACTCCTGGGATCAATCGATCTACCCTCTGAGTTGAGCGAGCCGCCCTACATGCCTTCACACCTTTCGGCTGACAGACAAACCCCAGTTTACATGATCTTTCAGTCCGTAAGGTTTACCTTGCAGTAATTGTCACCAATTACACGGTGAGCTCTTACCTCACCTTTTCACCTTTTCTCTCCGTCACTGCGGGGAGTAGTTTTCCTTTCTGTGGCACTTTCTGTACGTCAATCTTTAAATTGTCATCCTTCCTGTTAGGAAGCACGGTGCTCTGCACTGCCCAGACTTTCCTCTCTTCCAATAAATTGAAACAGCGACAGCTGATTTGCTTTGGGGCAAAAGTACATAAAAAAAGTGCTTACCAAACGATAAGCACTTTTTTATAAATTTATTTTAAATTAAATTTATGGTTTTGCTGTACTAATTAAAGTAAGGAAACCATGTATGTCAACTTTTACATTATTTTTTAAAGTTCCTGAGAAAAGATAGTAATATGTGCCTTCATTACAAAGTTCACCACTCTTATCATCAACTCCATTCCATAGGAATCTAGGTTTTGAAGCGTCACGATTTCCTTCATGAACTGCATTCCCCCAACGATTAAAAATTGTAATTTGGAAATCCTTCATGATATCCGCAAATAAGATAAAATCTGCATTTGGACCATTAGATCCTAAACCTGTAAGAACATTCGGAAAATCAAATTTTACTCCGATTACCACAGGAAGCATAAAATTATCCGTACAACCTAAAGCATTTTCAATAGTTAAGGTGGCGTAAACTGTATCCCCTATTTCATAAAAATGGTTTGTACTATTTCCATTTGTTAAAGAATCCGTGTCGCCATCACCGTAATTCCACCACCAGTCTGTAATTGGAACGGAAACAGAACTTGAAGTACTAGGGTCAAATGTTACAGTTGTACCTAAATTAATATCAGTTTGTGGTGTGAAATTAAATAAGGCTGTTACTCCATTTGGATCGACAATCGCTTCGCCTGGATAACCAACATCGCAACCTAATGCATCAACAACGTGAAGAACAGGTGAATATGTTTGTACTCCAAGATAGGTATGTTGGAAGATATTTCCTACAACATCTGCACTATTGATTGTTGTACCATCACCCAAAACCCAATACCAACTATTAACTAGATTCTGATTTTTAACCTCAAATTCAAAAGATTGACCGCAAGCGGTTAATAATTTTGAAATACTATCGTTTGCAGATGGACCAGCAATTTGCAAGAAGACGTTTGTATCTTTTGTGCTAATACATCCAGCAGCATCTATAATTGAAAACTGAACATCATATATTCCAGGGAATAAATATTGGATTCCTTGAGGATTTTGAATGTTTGATGTAATATTTTGTGCAGGAACAACACCAGGTTGAGAAGTAAAATTCCACGCATAGCTTTGAATTGGACTATCTGATAGGGAAGTACTTGCAAAATCAACTACAACAGGTGGACAATTGTAAATACCATTTAAGTTTCCAGATGTTGAAAATTGAGAATCAGTAAAAGATGCAACTGGAGACAATATCGTAATTGTTTGCTGAGGATCCAATGTATCCGAACAACCCAAAGCATCAAAAACGATTAAACCAATTGTATGTGTTGCTGATGTTCCATTAAAAGAACCCCAATTAATAGGCATCGGAATAGATTGAAATCCGCTTGCCGGTGTTTGAACATTGTCTAAAATCCAAATATAACTTGCATTTGCACTTACTGAATTAATAACTCCGTTAACCACATCAGATTTACAAATTGATGTTGGAATTCCAATTGCAGCTGTTGGTTGTTGAAATGCAGTTTGTAAATTTACAATAGATGACACACAACCAAAACCATCTGTTACTTGAAGCGTAATCGTATTTGCAGAATTCATAACAGATGTTAATTGATCACTTCTGTTTTGCGTAAAAGTTGAAGCTGCAGGGCTTCCATTACTGAAGGTCCAAGCAAATGGGTTAGTACTAGCCCAACCAGTATTGTTATTTCCAAAGCCAAAACTTCCAGCTGGATGTATTGATTGATTGTTAAAATCAGCACTTAAAGTAATTCCAACGCAACCCGTTAATGGATCGGCTGTTGTAAGTACTGCCTGAGGTAAAGCAAAAGCGGTTATGTGGTCAGTATGGGTAGCCGCACATCCAACAGCATTTGTTGTGGTTAAAACAACATTGTAATCTCCAGGAGTATTGTACGTATGCGTAAATTGCTGACTTGCCGTGCTTCCACTTCCAGTAACTGTTTCACCACTAATCATATCAAAACTATAAGATAAAGGCGAGTGAGGCTCTGGTTGAGCAGTTGGTATACCATGAGTTCCGCTTGTTGAAGTCATAGTAAATGGATTTCCAATACAAACTGAATCAGGACCAACTATATCAAAAACATAAGAAGTTTCAATCCAAGATACATTAACTATTGTTGAGGTACTATCTGAACAACCAGTCGTCAAATTATCAATTATTTGCCAAACTTCGTATGTTCCATATTGGTTAAAAATATGAGTTGTTGCACCTTTATCATTTGCAGTTAGCAAATCTTCAACAGCTGAATCATCAGCCCCAAAAGATAATTGTGTATTTGGTGTACCATCATCCCATTTGTAAGTAACTTGAACATCATCTAAGGTTTGAGGTAAAATACTTGTTAAAGGTCCAGTCGGGGTTAAATTATGTGTTAATGTACTAGGACCTACATGTCCATATATAGAGGCCATATCACCTACGTTTACTACTTTTCCTAAGTTTCCAAAAGTTTGACCTTGATCACAAAATAAATAATTATCCAACACAAATTTTGAAACTGGTGCCAAAACATATAAATAGTCTTGAATTGTATCAGAAGATTTACAACCTCTAAAATCAATTTCAAGTGCTACATCTGTTGCATAATCTACATTTTGCATTGTATCTTGAAAAACTTTAGTTTCCACTGAGTCACTTACAATAGGAACATTGTTATAACTCCATGTGTAAATCATATCTGTATCATCGTGGGGACAAGCAATAAGAGTAGTGCTGTGCAATAAAATTGGTTTCTTAATACATCTTAATAAGGTATCACCTTCAAAACCAACATTTAAAGTTGTTCCAACCTTAATTTCAGCTCCAGCAGTAGTATCACGACATCCGTTAGCCATTGCTATAACTAAACTTGGTGTATATTTACCACACAGATAATTGTGAGATGGTATATTTCCATTTCCTTGAATTCCACTTGTTGTTCCATCGCCATAAATCATTTCCCAACTAACAATAGCACCAGGACCGCCAGGTGCAGTTGAAGTACTTGTAAAGTTAACTGTTTTTGGTTCACACAAACCAACTTCTACTTGCGAGAAAATTGCAACAGGAGAGTTTAATGTTATTGTTTGTCCAGTAAATGAGGCAGTACAACCATTTGAACCTGTCATAAAAACACTTGGAGTAAAATTTCCATTAGCTGAATAATTATGTATTGGCGAATTTTGTCCTGTAAAAGATGGTGTTCCATCATCATAAGTCCAAACAAATGCACCAGTTCCGACGGATGTATTCGTAAATGTAACTCCTAATGGAGCACAACCAATTGTGGGAGTAGTCGTAAATGAAGGGGTAGGTAAGGCTAAAATTGTTATTGAGCTTGTTGCAGAGCCCGCACAACCAACAGCTGAATTTTGAGAATTTAACGTAATTACATAAACACCTGGTGTAGAAAAAGTAGCAGTTGGGTCTTGATCTCCTGAATTTGAAAAAGTTCCACCAGTAGCCGTTGACCAAGCCCATGAATTAGCACCAATTGTTGATGCGTCTGTAAATTGAACTGTTTCACCAACACAAGCAGTAGCTTGATTCGAAATACCAGCATCAAACTGATTTATAGTCATAGAACGCACAACGGTATCTTTACAACCACTTGTTGGATCCGACACAATTAATCTGGAATCAAATGTTCCAGCAGTATTATAATTTACAGTAGGGGGAACAGTTCCTGTAAATGCGTTTGGACTTCCACCATTAAAACTCCAAACATAAGCACTATTTGGTAGACCTTGAGTAGAACCTCCAATATTATAAGAAACAGCAAAAGGCAAATTACATGAATTTACAACTGCTTGTAAGTCAGCAATAGGGTTTGCAGAAATTGTAATTTTTACAGTTCTAAAAGCAACACTAGTTTGAGCATTTTGATGCTGATTAATTATACTTACCTGATAGTCACCCGTGCATGTTATATCGCATAAAACTAAATTTGTACCTACAGTTGTCTGAGCAGCTTTGTTGTAATTACAAGGACCATTTATTGACCAAATAGTATTAATGATTGATGAAGATCCTGCTGCAGAAGTAGAACTTGAAAGTGTTATACATTCTCCTGAGCAAACAACTGAATCCAAAACAGAAATTCTTGCTGTTGATCCTGGAGATTGTGAATAACTAAAAAAGCTACTCAAAACTAAAATTGCACTTAATAGGTGTTTCATAAATTGTTTTATTTTGATTTTATGCATTATTTACTTTTCTAAAAGCATCCAAAATTAAAAATACAGACGTAACTTTGCGCACGTTAGTGACAAAACTTGTTAAAAAAAATTTATTTTTAGACAAAAATACATTTATTATCGATAAGATTTATATTGAGATTGATTTTTTAAATAAAATATTGTTGAAAACTATCTTCTAATTGTTGAAATAATGATTTTAGGAATCGATAAATAAGATTAAACATAGAAAAAACTTGTTTTTAATTTTTTTCAAATAGCAAAATAAATTCAAGATTTGAATTTTCACCTAAAATTGGTGATTCAATGCACTTTACAAAATTAAGATTTGCTATTTTAGCTTCTTTAACTATTTTTTGAATAACTTTTGGATATTCTGCTTTTCGTTTGACAAGACCATTTTTTGTTAAATCTAACTTTGCTAGTTCATTTTGTGGTTTTAAAACAGCGATTACTTTTGCCTTGTTGCTTAATAGTAAATGGATAAAGGGAAACACCATTTCTAAAGAAATATCCTTGTCATCAATTAAGCATAAATCGACTAATTCTGAAATCAAATTTGAGTTTAATTCTCTGACATCAATACTCTCTAAACTAATTAGCTTTAGGTTGTTTCTAATGTGCGGGTGCAAAACGTTTTGACGATTATTTATATTAAATACCTTTTTTGCTCCAAATTCTAAAGCTACTTCAGAAAAGGAGCCAATTTCAGAATTAACATCTAAAACAATTTTATTTTTAAAATCTAATTTGAAAACCTCTTTGGCTTTTAATATTTTCAAAGAATTTTTGGATATGTATTTAGATTCAAGTTCCGGAAGCTCAATTTTGACATCAATTGGAAATTTTTTCCCAGGTTTTCTTATTAATTTTCCGTTAACTAAAACTCCTATTTCTTGAATTGTTTTTTCAATTTGTCCGCGAGAAAAAGTTAATCCTCTTTGCAATATAATTTTATCTAAACGTTCTTCCAAGATTCTCATTTTATTTTTATAAAATGCAAAGTTAGTTTAATATACCAAATAAAAATTATAAAAGTATATTGACATTTAGTATGATACAATTTCTACTTTTTTCAAAGAAGAAAAAATTAATTGTATGAACCTTAGTTTGACTATTAATTTTGTTCAGAATACCTATAAATGTTCAGATTTGAAGAAGGAAAGTGAAGAACACGAAGTCTCAGCGAAGCTAAATAATGGGTTATTTTGAGATTTTTAGATGAAAAAGATGAATTTTTTAGGTTTCCGAAAAATAAACTATACTTTTTTAAAGAAGTATCTTTCGTTGATTTTCTTCTTGATAGCTCGTTTTCACTAACAAAACCGGCTCGTCTTTTACATTAAAAATTATATTTTGACCGCGGAGAGGCGACGAAGTCAATCTAAATTAACGTAGAATCTCAGGTTATTAATAAAATTGGTATTGGAAATAAATATATCGTTTTAAATAAAACTTGTGCTTACATTTGTTGAAGATTTTTGATATGAATATTTCTGAAAGTATACAAATTAAGTTAAAAACTTTACCTGAAAAACCAGGTATTTATCAATACTTTGATAAAACGGACACGATAATATATGTTGGTAAAGCAAAAAATCTAAAAAAACGTGTTTCGTCCTATTTTTCAAAAATTCATGAAGATGGAAAGACAATTATGTTGGTTCGAAAAATTCATGAAATAAAGTACATCATAGTTGAAACAGAAATTGATGCTCTCCTGCTCGAAAACAACCTTATCAAAAAATACAAGCCAAAGTACAATATTCAGCTTAAAGACGATAAAACTTATCCCTGGATTTGTGTCAAAAAGGAAGCCTTTCCGCGTGTTTTTTCTACTAGAAGAATTATAAAAGACGGTTCAAAATATTATGGCCCATATCCTAGTGGAAAAGTAATGCAAACACTTTTGCAACTTTTCAAAGAATTGTTTAGTTTAAGAACATGTAATTTAGATTTATCTGCAACAAAAATTGAAAAAAAAACATTTAAAGTATGCTTAGAATATCATATTGGAAATTGTAAAGCACCCTGTGTAGAATTATTTACAGAATATGAATACCAAGAATATATCAATCAAATCGATTTTATATTAAAAGGGAATATACGATTCGTGGTCGATTATTTAAAGAAAAACATGTTTGCTTTTGCAGAAAAACAGCAATATGAAGAGGCACAATTGTTGAAGGAAAAAATTCATATCTTAGAAAATTTTCAAACAAAATCCACGATTGTTTCACCCACAATTCACGAGATTGATGTCCTGACAATGGTGGAGGATGATAAGAATGCTTTTGTTAATTATCTTGTAATTAAAAATGGGTCCATTATTCACGGAATTACTTTGGAAATTAATAAAAAACTGGAAGAGACTAAGGAAGAAATTTTAACCTATGCTTTGTTAGAATTTCGCGAACGATTTAATAGTACATCAAAAGAAATTATTTTAGAGGAAAAAATTGATCTTTATTTACCCGATATTGCATTTTTTGTTCCACAAAAAGGCGATAAAAAAAGTTTGGTCGAATTATCAAAGAAAAATGCTGTTTATTACCGTTTGGAAAAATACAAAAACGAACATATTAAAAACCCTGAAGCTCATACAGATCGAATTTTAAATCAATTGAAAAGTGATTTACGCTTAAAGGATTTACCAATTCATATTGAATGTTTTGATAACTCGAATATACAAGGAACAAATCCTGTTTCAGCGTGTGTTGTGTTCAGAAATGCCAAACCAAGTAAAAAGGATTATCGCCATTTTAATATAAAAACAGTTGTTGGACCTGATGATTTTGCTTCCATGGAAGAAGTTATTACCAGAAGATATACCCGTATGTTGAATGAAAACCAAGAATTGCCGCAATTAATTGTTATCGATGGTGGAAAAGGACAATTGAGTTCGGCGTTAAGTGCTTTAGATAATCTTGGTTTACGTGGCAAAATTGCAATAATTGGGATTGCAAAGCGTTTGGAAGAAATTTTTTTTCCTGGCGATTCAATTCCTATCTATTTAGATAAGCGTTCGGAATCCTTAAAAGTAATCCAACAGCTAAGAAATGAAGCACATAGATTTGGAATTACGCACCATCGCGACAGAAGAAGTAAAGGTGCTTTTACTTCTGAATTAACTCAAATAGAAGGAATTGGGCCAAAAACATTTGAATTATTAATGAAAAAATTTAAAACAATTTCAAATATTAGAGAAAGCACAATTGAAACTTTAGCTTCAGAAATTGGAATTGCAAAAGCTAAAATTGTTTTTGATTACTTCAATAAAGAATTAAATGTGAAGATTTAAACATGTACTTTAGTTGGTATTTCGAGGTTTAAAAATTATAGACCTTATCAATTAATTGGATTTTGTCCATCGACTTTTCATCTTTAATCTCTTTTAAACAACGACATTCACAATCCTCCCTGGCACAACAATCATTTTTTTAGGTATTTTTCCTTCTAAATATTTTGCTGTATTTTCGTGAGCTAAAACTTCGTCTTCAATTTCTTTGGCGTTCATTGCAGTTGAAAAATCAATGCTAAATCTTACCTTTCCGTTGAAAGAAATTGGATAAGAAAAAGTATCTGAAACCAAATATTCTTTTTTGAATTTTGGAAATTCAGCATAGGAAATTGTTCCAGCTTCGTTACCAAGTTTTACCCACAATTCTTCTGCAATGTGAGGAGCATAAGGTGAAAGTAGAATAACTAAATTTTGTAAAATTTCCTTGTTTGAACATTTTTGTTCTTGCAATTCGTTCACACAAATCATGAAATTTGAAACGCCAGTATTGAAAGAAAAACGGTTTAAATCGTCTTCAATTTTTTGAATTGTTTTATGCAAGGTCTTGTAAGAATCTTTTGAAACTTCTGCATCAGAAAAATGAGCATCACCTTGTTCATTAAAGTTAAACAAACGCCACAATTTTCTCAAAAAGTTTGAAACACCATTAATTCCTTTTGTGTCCCAAGGTTTTGATTGCTCCAAGGGACCCAAAAACATTTCGTACATACGCAAGGTATCTGCACCAAATTTTGAAACCAATTCGTCTGGAGTTTGCACGTTGAACTTGGATTTAGACATTTTTTCTACTTCATGTCCGCAGATAAAATCTCCATTTTCTTCACAAATGAATTGGGCGTTTTTAAATTCTTCACGCGAATTTTTAAATGCTTCGATGTCAAGTTTATCATTTTCAACAAGAGAAATATCTACGTGTATAGGATTTAATTCAACTCCATTTTTTTGGTTCATAGAATAAAATTTTGTTGCCTCAGTATTTCGATAAACCAAACTACTTCTCCCTAAAATCATTCCTTGGTTGATCATTTTCTGAAATGGCTCATCAAAACCTATAAAACCTCTGTCATTCAAGAATTTTGTCCAGAAACGAGAATACAGTAAATGTCCTGTTCCATGTTCTGAACCACCAATATAGAGATCGACGTTTTTCCAGTAATCAACTTGTTTTTTGCTAACAAATTCGACTTCATTTTCAGGATCCATGTAACGCAAAAAGTACCAAGAACTTCCAGCCCAACCTGGCATGGTGTTTAATTCTAATGGGAAAATAGTTTTATTGTCAATCAATTTTACATTTTCAATTTTACATTCTTTTTCGTTCCAAGCCCACAGTTTCGCATTTCCCAGAGGTGGCTGACCATCTGCTGTTGGCAGATAAATTTCTACCTCTGGCAGAACGATTGGCAAAAATTTCACGTCAATCATTTGTGGTAAACCATTTTTGTAATATACAGGAAATGGTTCGCCCCAATAACGCTGGCGGGAGAAAACTGCATCGCGCAAACGGTAATTTGTTTTGCCTTTTCCAAGTCCTTTTTCTTCAATTACTTGAATTGCTTTTTTCGTTGCATCTTTAATTTCCAAGCCTGATAAAAAATCAGAATCACAAATTTTTCCTACTTTTTCCGTGTAAGCTTGTTCCGAAATATCAATGTTTTCAAAAATATTTTTGATTTCAATTCTAAAGTGTTTTGCGAAATCCCAATCTCGTTGATCGCCGCATGGAACAGCCATAACAGCCCCTGTTCCGTATGAAGCTAAAACGTAATCTCCAATCCACAATTGAATTTTTTCGCCCGAAAAAGGATGAATGGCATAAGAGCCAATAAATTCTCCAGAAATTACTTTCACATTTGCTTGTCTATCTCTTTCAGTTTTCAAGGAAGAAGCTTTTATGTAATTTTCAACCGCTTCACGTCTATCATTAGTCGTTAATTGAGTTACTAAAGGATGTTCTGGAGCTAAAACCATGAATGAAACGCCAAAAACAGTATCAGGTCGAGTCGTAAAAACTTCAATTTTACTTTCTGAATGTTCCACTCCAAATACAAGTGAACATCCAACCGATTTTCCAATCCAATTACGCTGAATATCTTTAATAGAATCCGTCCAATCTAATTTTTCTAGTCCTGTTAATAATCTTTCAGCGTAGGCTTTGATTCGCATCGACCATTGACGCATCAATTTTTGTTCAACTGGATGTCCGCCACGTTCTGAAACACCGTTAATTACTTCGTCATTTGCTAAAACCGTTCCCAAAGCAGGACACCAATTTACCCATGAATCAGCTAAAAAAGTCAAGCGATATTCTTGCAAAATGTTTGCTTTTTCTGCTTCAGAATAATTATTCCATTCAGTTGAAGTGAATGTTTTTTCACAATCCGTGCAGGCATTAATGTTTGCGTTCCCTCCTTTTTCAAAGATTGCAATTAAGTCTAAAATATTCTCCGCCTTCTGTGTTTTATTGTTGTACCAAGATTCAAAAAGTTGAATAAAAATCCACTGAGTCCATTTGTAATAGTTTGAATCAGAAGTTCTTACTTCTCTCGACCAATCGAAAGAAAAGCCAATTTGGTCCAATTGATCACGATAACGTAAAATATTTTCTTTCGTTGTTTTATCAGGATGTTGACCTGTTTGAATGGCATATTGTTCTGCTGGTAAACCAAAAGAATCATAGCCCATTGGGTGTAAAACATTAAAACCTTTCAAACGTTTGTAACGCGTATAAATATCCGAAGCAATGTAACCGAGTGGGTGACCAACATGTAATCCAGCTCCTGAAGGATAAGGAAACATATCTAACGCATAGTATTTTGGTTTGACGGAATTATTGTCAGCTTTAAATGTTTGATTTTCAGCCCAAAATTTTCTCCACTTTTGTTCTATTTCTTGGAAATTATAATCCATTTTCTAAAAATTTAATAAAAAGCGTAAAGATAAGATAATTTTAGTGTATATTCGTCACTTTAACGATATAGAAAGCAAGATTTATGGCAAATTTGATTAAAATTTTATTGTTACTTTTTTTGATGAAAGGCAATTTTTTTGGTCAAAATTTGAATGAAAAAAAATTATTAAAGGAATATTCTAGCGAACAGGAACCAAGTAAACGCTTTCTAAAATTATATAATTTAGCCAAATTTTATCAAATAAATAATTACAGTAAGGCTGATTCAATACGAAAATCGCTACTTAATTTAAGTTATGGTTCATCCGATTCCGCTCGCTATTTATCAAAAGTTTTTGATGCAGAAGTTGATTTGTTGAATGGAGATAAAGAGTTGTATTTTTCTAAAGTTATTGATTTACAAAGTTTTATAAGTCAGTTTCCTAGTCAAGCTATTAAGATAGATATTTATCAACGTTTAGCTGATTATCATTTGTATCACCGTGAAATGGATGAGGCAAATTATTACTTAAAGGATGCCTTGAAATTGAGTAAACGTTTGCGAAATAACAAAGAAATTTCTAAAACTTACCGGCTTTTATCTCAGTCTTACATGATAAAAAACATGAAAGATTCTGCAAATTACTATACCTTAGAATGTATTCAATTTGCAAGAAGATCTGCTAATAAAAAAGTGCTTTCTGAGGCATTTAATAATCAGGCAACAGTTTTTAATTATTTTGGTCAAATTGAACTAAGTGCATCCAAAAATTTAAGTGCACTACAACTGGCAAATGAAGAAGGTGATTACGCTAAAATTGCTAAATATTCTATCAATATTGGTGAAGCACAACTTGCAATTCAAAATTATAAAGATGCTGAATTTTATTTTTTAAATGCGATAGAAACAGCTTTAAAAATAAAAGATAAAAGAACAGTAGCATTGGCGCAGATTGACTTAGGAATCGTGTACAAAATTAAAAAAGAATATCAGAAAGCACTTGAAAACCAGCGAAAAGCACTGAAATTATTACTTCCATACAATGATTATGAAGGTTTAGGTAATGCGCACAACACAATTGGTGATATTTATCGTGAGCAAAAAGAATTTTCGAAAGCTCTAAGTAATTATAACAAAGCATTGGTTTATTTCGAATCAAGCTCTAATAAAGAAAAAATTGCAACTGTATATCACAATGTTGGATACGTTTTCGAAAAGCAAGGAAAATATGCAAATGCTTTAAATTATTTGAATCGTTCAGTTGATATCCGTTCACAATATGGATATAAAAGTTCTGTTTATCCAACATATCAAACAATTTCAGATGTTTATTTCAAAACGGGAAATCAAATTCTTGCTTATAAATATTTGAAGATGTATGCAAGTTATTCCGATAGTGCCAGAACTATTGAATCGACAAAAAATATTGCTGAATTGAGTGAACTTTATCGATCTGAACAGAGAGATCGAGATAATTTATTGAAAACAGATTCCTTGGAAAGGCAGAGACAAAAAATTGCTTTAAATACTTCCTTATTGGAAAATTCAGAATTAAAATCAAATCTTCAAGCATATATTATTTTGGGATTTGTAGTTTTAATGTTATTAGCAGGAATCATTGGGTTCTATCGTTGGAATCAAACAAAAATAAAATCACAGCAGCAGCAAGCGGAGATGAATCAAACGTTGTTGCGCGCGCAAATGAATCCGCATTTTGTCTTTAATGCAATGTCGGTAATTCAAAGTTATATTTATGATAACGACACCAAAAATTCTTCTAAATTCTTGGTTAATTTCTCAAAATTAATGCGTTTAATTTTAGAGAATTCTTCCAAAGAATCAATTCCCATTAAAACTGAATTTGAAATTTTAGATAAATACCTGAATATTCAAAAAATGCGATTTGAGGACCGTTTTGAGTACAAAATTACTGTAGATGAGGTTCTTTACGAGGAGGAAGCTGTTATTCCACCGATGATTACGCAACCATTTATTGAAAATGCAATTGAACACGGTCGCCTGCACCTCATCGAAGATGGATTTATCAATATTCATTTTTTCAAAGAAGGAAGTATGCTCAGAATTACTGTTAAAGATAATGGAGTAGGCAGAAAAGGATCAGAAATTAATAAGAAAAGTAGTGAACATAAAAGTATGGCCTTGAAAATCACCAAAGATAGAATTGATAATTTAAATAAAAAATACCGCTCAGATGGTTTTTTACAAATTGAAGATTATGATAAAATAAAAGAAACAGGAACAAAAGTATTAATTTCTATACCTTATCGTATTGAAAATCAAATTTAATTATTACTTTTACTTTACTGAGAAATGAAAAACTACTTTTTCTACTACAAACGGTTTAAGAATTAATCACTTATGAAGGCAGTAATAATAGATGATGAAAAAAGAACAAGGGAATTAATTGCAAAGTTAATAGAATCTTTTGATCTTGGAATTGAAACCTTTCCAGTTGGTGAAAATGTTGTATCTGGATTAAAAGCAATTCAAGAAATAAAACCGGATATTGTTTTTTTAGATATTCAAATGCCTGACGGAACAGGTTTTGATATGTTGAAAATGATTCCTCAAAAAAATTTTGAAGTAATATTCATTACTGCTCATGAAGAATTTGCTATTAAAGCTATAAAATTCAGTGCTTTGGATTATATTTTAAAGCCAATTGATCCTGAAGAGTTAAAAAAATCTATTGAAAAAGCAATTGAAAGTATTGATCATAAGAGAGAAGAATCTCAATATGATGCCTTGCAACAAAATATTCAACCTTCTCAAAAAAGAAGGCTGGTTTTAAAAACACAAGAAAGTGTTCATGTAATTGATTTGGATAAAATTATTCGTTGCGAAGCAGATAGAAACTATACTTCATTTTATTTGGTTGACCACAAAAAAATATTGGTTTCTAAAACATTAAAAGATTATGAAACCTTATTGACAGGACATAACTTCTTGCGTGTTCAGCAATCTCATTTGGTGAACTTAGATTTTGTTGATCGTTACGATAAAGCTAACGGTGGGACTGTAATTATGAAAGATGGTTCAGAAGTTCCAATTTCCCCAGCAAAAAGAGATATTTTCTTTAGGATTTTAGAGAATTTATAGAATCTAGATTGGTTTTTTGTAGATTGTAATAGCCACAAAAAACTATCTTTTGTATTTCACTATATGGTAAAAGGGATATTTTAATTTTTTGTTATTCAATAATTTTCAACCAAATTTTTGCCTGTCATTTCTAATGGAGAGGCAAGTTTCATTCTGTTTAAAATCGTTGGCGCAACATCAGCTAAAATCCCACTGTTCAACTTTACCTTATCATTTGTTACCAAGATAAATGGAACAGGATTTAAAGAATGAGCTGTATTCGGACTGCCATCAGCGTTTAAAGCAAAGTCAGCATTGCCATGATCAGCGATTATAATTAATTCATAATCTAATTTTTTGGCAGCTTCACTGACTTCTTTTAAACAAGAATCGATTGTTTCTACAGCCTTAATGATCGCCTTATAAATTCCGGTATGCCCAACCATATCTGGATTTGCAAAATTCAAACAAAAGAAATTTGGTTTGTTTTTTTCTATTTCAGCGATGATTTTTTCTTTTACTTCAAAAGCACTCATTTCAGGCTGTAAATCATACGTTGCAACCTTTGGAGAATTCACCATAATACGATTTTCTCCTTCAAATTCGATTTCTCTTCCTCCGCTAAAAAAGAAGGTAACATGTGGATATTTTTCTGTTTCAGCAATTCGAATTTGTGTTTTTCCTAACTTAGAAAGAACTTCACCCAAGGTATTTTTTAAATTATCCTTGTCAAAAATTACCTCCACATTTTTAAAACTTGCATCATAATTAGTCATGGTGTAATATTCCAAATTAAGTTTATGCATGTTTTGATCTGCAAAATCTTTTTGCGTTAATGCAATTGTTATTTCTCTAGGTCTATCTGTTCTAAAATTAAATGAAATAACAACATCACCATCTTTTATGCGAGAATTTGGATCATTTGATACCACCGTTGGTTTAAAAAATTCATCAGTAATGTTATTTTGATACGATTTTTCAAATGCTTCAATTGGATTATCAAACGGTTCTCCAATTCCATTAACCATTGCATCATATGCTTTTTTTACTCTTTCCCAACGATTATCTCGATCCATTGCAAAATATCTTCCAATAATGGATGCGATTTTTGTTGATTTGATATTCTCTTTTTCGAGCAATTCTTTCATGAAATTCAATCCACTTTTTGGGTCACAATCTCTACCATCTGTAAAAGCATGAATGAATGAATTTTCAATTTTACAATCTTCCGCCATTTTGCATAGGGCATACAAATGATCTTGTGAACTATGAACACCGCCTTTTGAAACTAAACCCATAAAATGAATTGCAACATTTTTATCTTTCGCTGTTTGAAATGCTTTTTTTAACTGCTCATTTTCAAAAAACTCACCATCACTAATTGATAAATTTATGCGACTAAGTTCTTGATATACGATTCTTCCAGCACCAATATTCAAATGGCCAACTTCTGAATTTCCCATTTGCCCGTCTGGTAAACCTACATCTTCACCAGAAGTGTTTAAGGTTGCATTTGGGTAAGTTTGCAAAAGATAATCCATATATGGAGTATTTGCATTATATATAGCGTCAGATTGCGAGTGATCTCCGAGACCCCAACCATCTAAAATAATTAATCCTACGTTTTTTTTCACCTTGTTCCAGATATTAGGACTTTTGGATATCAAGCTATTAGGACTTTTGTGTAAATATGTCCTAACATCTTAAAATCTAACTGTCTATTTAAAAAGTAAGTTCGAAAATAGCTCCACTGGGCACATTTTCTTTGTATTCAATTTCTCCCCCTATTAGATTTGTAAATTCTTTCACGATAAAAAGTCCCAAACCTGTTCCTTTTTTTGACCTTGTTTCTTCATTTTCAAGTCTAACAAATTTTTGAAAGATAATTTCTCTATTTTCTTTTGAAATTCCTGGCCCAAAATCGGATATACGTAATAAATTACGTTGTTCTTTTTTTGTTAATTCAATATTAATTATTTTCTCCGTTCCTGCATATTTTATAGCATTCTCAATTAAATTTATGACAATTGTTTTGAACATAAAAATATCGGTTTCAATTTCTGTATCTTTGATGTTCAATTTAAAAAATTCTTTACTGTATTTTGGAATGTATTGCATTACAATCTTCTGAATTTCATCTGCCAAATTAATTTTTTCTTTGTGTATTTCAAAAGTTCTATTTTCTATTCTAGCAGATATCAAAATTGCATCAACTATTTCTTCTAAACGTAAATTTTCTAAAAGTGCTTTTTGTAAAAGTTCTTCTCGTTTTTCCGCTTCAAAATTTCTTTTCAACAAAGTTTGCAGATATAATTTAGTTGAGGCTAAAGGAGTTTTTAACTCATGTGTCACAGAAAGTAAAAAGTTATGTTGTCTTTTTGCTAATTCATGTTCCTTTTTAATGGATTTCATAATTCTCCACAAACCAAAAATTAAAATCAAAAAGAAAACCAAACCTTCACCGATAATCATTCCAATTCTCTTACTGACTGCAGCTTCTGGATAACCAACTTCTTGTGTTAATTGAATGATATGATAAGCCCACCAAGAAAATTGCAAAATAACATAAGCTCCCAGTAAATAAAAGAAAATTGTCGGCTGTTTTCTCATGTTTAATATTATTTCGTTTTTTTACAAAGGTAAGGTTTTTGCTCTATTTTTAATAAGCAGTATCAATAAATTTTGCAAGTTGGTAGTCTTTTTCACTTATTGTATTAGTTTCATGAGTAAATAATTCAATATTAATAAACGAGCATTTATAAATTTGAATATCGGGGTGATGAGAAACTTCGTCCGCATATTGCGCAATTTTAAGCATGAAAATTGCCAACTCTGTCTGCGATTTAAAAGAGAATTCTTTTTGTAACTTATTATTTTTAATTAACCAACTCATTTAAAAAAATTGAAATTTAAAGCAAAAATACTTTTTGTAAGTTGAAAAGGAAAATTTCAGGCTTTAATCAATGCCTAAATTATTATTTGAAAATTTGCTAGAACTTTGGTGAAGTTAGTTCTAATTATTGATTTATAGCTTATATTTTTCAATTTTATAATACTCTTTTTGAAATCTTGTTTAACTTTAACAAAAATTTTTAAAAATGATTCAAGTAAAAAATTTCGTTCAAGGAAAATGGCAAGCAGGAGAAGGTGTTGAAACTAATTTATACAATGCTTTAAATGGCGATTTAATCGGCAATACTTCGAGTAAAGGACTTGATTATGAGTCTATTTTAAATTATGGTCGGAGCACTGGAGGAAGCATATTACGTAAAATGACTTTCCAAGAAAGAGGCCGAATGTTAAAAGTTTTGGCTTTATTTTTACAAGAAAAAAAAGAATCATATTATCAATTAAGTGCTTTAACTGGAGCAACAAGAGTTGATTCATGGATTGATATTGAAGGAGGAATTGGAAATGTTTTTGCGAATGCGAGTTTGAGAAAACAATTTCCTGATTTACCATATTATGTTGACGGAGTTGCTGCTCCACTTTCAAAAAATGGATCCTTTATCGGACATCATATTATGACTCCTAAGCGAGGGGTTGCAATTCATATCAATGCTTTTAATTTTCCAATTTGGGGAATGTTGGAAAAAATCGCTGTAAATTTAATGGCTGGCGTTCCATGTATCGTGAAACCGTCAGAGTTTACCTGTTTTTTAACAGAATTAATGGTAAAAGACATTATTGATTCTAAAATTTTACCTGAAGGTTCGCTGCAATTAGTTTGCGGTTTGGGTCGTGGAATACTTGATTTTGTTGATATAGAAGATACCGTAACTTTCACTGGAAGTGCACATACTGGAAAAGTGTTGAAAGCTTTGCCACAAATTGCAGATAAAAGTGTGGCTTTCAATTTGGAAGCAGATTCTTTGAATGCAACAATTTTAGGAAAATTTGCAATACCTGGAACAGCTGAATTTGATTTGTTCATTAAAGAAACAACCAAAGAAATTACCGTAAAAGCTGGACAAAAATGTACAGCTGTCAGAAGAATAATTGTACCGGACAACTTATTAGATGAAGTTCAAAAAGCAATTGCTGCTCGTTTGGCTTCAACAAAAATTGGAGATCCATCGTTGGAAGGCGTTCGCATGGGCTCCTTAGCAACAAGAATCCAAGTTGATCGTGTGAGAGAAAGCGTAAATAGATTGGCTTTATCGCAAGAAATCGTTTATGGAAATGTAAACGAAGTAGAAATCACTGGTGGAGATTCTGAAAAAGGAGCATTTTTCTCACCCATATTATTTATGAATAATGACCCTTTCAATAAAACTGACTGCCATGAAATTGAAGCCTTCGGTCCAGTTTCAACAATTATGCCATATAAGCACATCGAAGATGCAATTGAGTTAGCAAGAATGGGGAAAGGTTCTTTGGTCTCGTCAATTGTAACACCAAATGACAAAGAAGCAACCGAATACGTTATTGGTGCTGCAAGTATGCACGGTAGAATTTTGATTTTAAACAAAGATTGCGCAAAGGAGAGTACTGGACACGGTTCACCAATGCCACTTTTGACACATGGAGGACCAGGGAGAGCTGGAGGCGGAGAAGAAATGGGTGGAAAACGAGGAGTTATGCATTATTTACAAAGAACTGCAATTCAAGGACATCCAACGACCTTGACACAAATAACACAACAATTTCAAGTTGGAGCAGAAATGCCAGAGGCAGATCCGCATGTTTTTAGAAAACATTTTGAAGAAATGGTAATTGGCGAAACAGTTTTTACACACAAACATACTGTAACTGATGCTGATATTGTAAATTTTGCTAATGTTTCTGGTGATAACTTTTATGCCCACATGGATGCAACTTCTTTGGAAGGAACAATTTTTGAACGCCGTGTAGCACATGGATATTTTGTACTTTCAAAAGCTGCTGGTTTATTTGTTGATCCAAAAAAAGGACCAGTTTTGTTGAATTACGGTATTGAAGAAGCGCGTTTCACGAAACCAGTTTATCCAGGAGCGACACTCGGTGTAAGATTTACAGTAAAAGAAAAAATAGATCAAGAAAAACGTTCAGAAGACGACATTGCAAAAGGAATTGTGAAGTTTTTAGTGGATGTTTTTGACGAAACTGGAGAAACCGTTGCTTTGGCTACCATTTTAACGATGGTTAGAAAGATCGATCAGAATTAATATAATTTATTTAGGCGCTTTTTCCTGCTTTCCACTCCAGTATTTTGCAGTTAAATGACAACAGGAGTTAATACTGCAATCAGGGCTAGGGAGCGAGTATTTTTATAAAGAATAATATCAGTATTTCAATAAAAGTAAAAATACATTTTACTTTTTATCCAGAACTTTTGGGATTCTAAAATAATCTGAATCTTTTTTAGGGGCATTTTTTAAGGCTTCTTTGGCACTAATAGTTTCAACAGCAATATCTTCTCTTAGAACATTTACTTCGTCTGACATAAAAAGAAGTGGTTCAAGATCTGAAGTTTCTAATTCATTTAATTTTCCCATAAAAGAAATCATGTTTTCCAAATCTATTTGAATGGATTTCACTTCGTCACCGTCAAATTTTAAACGTGCTAAATGCGCAATATGATTTACTGTTTCTTCGCTTATTCTCATTGTACTAAACTTTATATCTTAGAAAGATGTGTAAAATTAAGAATTATTGAGTTAATATAAAACTTATTCCTATTCAAAAGTTTACGTGAGACAAAATTAAATCTTTATTTCAATTGAAATTAATTAGACAAAGACAAAATATTTCTTTTCATACCTTTCAATTTTGTTCGTTTAATTGGACTATTTTTTGCTAGAATAGAAAAGGTATGTTTTTCCATATCTAGCCAATCGCTTTTAGAAAGGTTAATTAAATTTTTATTTAAGGTAAATTCTTCTTCAGAATGAGGTTTTGAAAATCGATTCCAAGGACAGACGTCTTGGCAGATATCGCAGCCGAAAGCCCAATTATTCATTTTTTGTTCAAAACCAGATGGAATAATTTCATCTTTTAATTCAATTGTCAGGTAAGAAATGCATTTAGATCCATTGACAATGTATGGTGTACTTAAAGCATCTGTTGGACAAGCATCAATGCATTTCGTACAAGTACCGCAATAATCTTTTATTGCTGAATCAACTTCTAAATCCAAATCGATTATTAATTCTGCAATAAAGAAAAAAGATCCGTTTTTTGGATTGATTAGGTTTCCATTTTTCCCAATCCATCCTAAACCAGCCTTTTTCGCCCAAACTTTATCCATCACTGGAGCAGAATCAACAAAAACTCGACCATGAACTTCTCCAATTTGCAATTTTATTTGATCCAAAAATTGATTTAATTTTCCTCTTATGACTTCGTGGTAATCATTTCCATAAGCATATTTAGAAATTTTTGGCAAATCTTCATTTTGAAATTCAGTAGGATAATAATTCAACAACAAAGACACGACTGACTTAGAATCTTCAACTAATAAAGCGGTGTTTAAACGTTTGTCAAAATAATTTTCCATGTAATGCATTTTGCCATGAAAGCCGTTTTTCAGCCAATTTTCTAATCTTTTAGCTTCATCTTCTAAAAATCCACTTTTTGAAATACCACAATGCAAAAACCCTAAATCTTGAGCGATTTTTTTAACAATTATAGTATGACTTTCTTTGGTTTTCATGTAATTACAGATTGGGAGATTACAAATTACAGATTGCTTCGCTTTGAATAAAATTATTTTGAAAGCGAAGCAATCTGTAATCTGCCGCCGCCAAAGGCAGCTCCGCAGATAATTTGTAATCTGTAATCATTAATTTATGGATTCAATTCTTTCCAAATCAAATCTTTCAATTCGTTTAAACCCTGTTGAGCTAAGGAGGAAATAAATAAATACGGAATTTTTGGTAAATCTACTTCAATTTGCTGCTTCAAAATATCGTCCAGCATATCAGATTTTGTGATTGCTAAAATTCGATCTTTGTGCAACAATTCAGGATTGTATTGTTTTAATTCATTCAATAAAATCTCATATTCTTTATTGATGTCGTCAGAATCGGCGGAAATCATAAATAAAAGTAATGAATTTCGTTCAATATGTCTTAAAAAACGCAAACCAATTCCTTTTCCTTCAGATGCTCCTTCGATAATTCCAGGAATATCGGCCATTACAAAAGAACGGAAATCTCGGTATTTTACAATTCCCAAATTTGGTCTTAAGGTTGTAAAAGCGTAATTTCCAATTTCAGGTTTTGCATCCGATAAAACTGAAAGTAAAGTACTTTTTCCTGCATTCGGAAAACCAACCAGACCCACATCTGCAAGGACTTTTAATTCTAATATTTTCCAACCTTCTCTTCCTTCTTCTCCCGGTTGAGAATAAGATGGCGAACGATTTATGGATGATTTGAAATGATTATTTCCCATTCCTCCTCGTCCTCCTTGAACCAATATTTTTTCTTCACCATCCGAAGAAATTTCAAATAAAAATTCATTTGTTTCGGCATCGCGAGCTATAGTTCCGATAGGAACTTCAATGTATTTGTCTGTTCCTTGTGAACCCGTTTTCATGTTTCCAGAACCGTGTGCTCCATGACCAGCTTTTACATGTTTTTGAAATTTCAAATGCAAAAGTGTCCAAAGTTGCGTGTTTCCGCGCAAGATTACGTGACCACCACGACCACCATCTCCACCATCTGGACCACCCATTGGAATGTATTTTTCACGTCTATAATGCGTAGATCCTCCACCACCGTTTCCAGAAGTTCCATGAATTTTTACGTAATCTACAAAGTTATCAGAAGCCATTTTTTTAGATTTTTAGATTTTTAGACTCAAAAGGCAAGACTTAATCGATTTTAATAATAATTTGATGTTTTTAAGATAATTAAAGTCCTGACTTCTGACTCTCTTAGTCTTTTTTCAACTTTCTAAAGTCTATTTTATGTTGTCTAAAGCTTCAAATAATTTTTCTGAAATATCATCCACGGAGCCTAAACCATTTATTGAAATAAATTTGTTCTGATTTTCGTAATAGGATTTAACAGGCATTGTTTCTTTAAGATATACGTTTATTCTGTGCTGAATAATTTTCGGATTGGCATCATCTGGTCGTCCACTAAATTCAGCTCTCTTCAATAAACGCTCTTTCAATTCATTTTCTTCAACGTCCAAAGCTAACATTAGAGCAATTGTTGTATTTTGAGTTTCTAAAAACTCATCTAAAGCTTTTGCTTGTGCATTAGTTCTGGGAAAGCCATCAAAAATAAATCCTTTAGGGTTTTCTTGTTTCAGAACTTCATTTTTTAACATATTGATTGTCACATCATCAGGCACTAAAGATCCTTGATCCATGAAACTTTTAGCTAAAACACCAAGATCAGTTTCACCTTTGATATTAGCTCTAAAAATATCACCTGTTGACAAATGTGTTAATCCATATTTTTGGATTAAACGCTCAGATTGAGTTCCTTTTCCAGCTCCTGGAGGGCCAAATAAAACGATATTCAACATCTTATTCTTCAATTAATTTATAAATTGCTTCTAAATTTCTTCCGTGTTCGTTGTAATCTAAACCATAACCAACAACAAAATCGTTTGGAATAGAAAATCCAACAAAATCTGGTGCATGTTTTCCGGAGAAAGCGTCTGGTTTGAATAATAATGATCCTATTTTTAAAGATGCAGGACTAAAAGCAGTTAAATATGAATAAATTTTATTCATCGTGATTCCAGTATCTACAATATCTTCTAAAATGATAACGTGTTTTCCTTCAATATCAGTGTTTAATCCTATCAATTCATCCACTCTACCAGTTGAATTTGAACCTTTGTATGAACTAACTTTTACAAATGATATTGCGCAAGGAATAGAAATGCCTTTCATTAAATCACTAGCAAACATGAATGAACCGTTCAGTACAGCAATGAAAATCAAATCTGTACCAACATATTTTGAATTAATTTCAGCAGCAATAAGTTTTACTTTGTTTTGAATTTCTTGAGCTGTAAGAAAAATATCAAATGTTTTATCGTGTATCTTTACCAAAACTTGTATTTTAATGTGCAAAATTACTAAATTATTATCAAAACATAGGTAGAAAAAGAAAATCAATTGAAAAAGGATTGATTTAAAGCCTAATTTTAGAAAAACTTTTTAATTGTTTTCTAGAATTGTTAACAACGAAATATCTATTACATTAATTTATTTGGGCTATTTTTCTTTTAAATATTTTTTTGCTGTTTTTTTACCTCTTTTAAAAACTTTTGAACCAAATTTTTCGAGAATTAATTTATTCATTGTTTCAGCGTAACACTGCTCAGCATAGCCAACTTCACAACCTTTATGTTGCATGTTTATTCTGTACTTTTTAAACATATAGTCTTTATAAAATTCATTTAAACCAATGTCTAATTTTGGTGACATTTCAATTAATAAACCATATGAAAATGAATTATAAATTCCTTTTTTAAAATCGCTCAACGCCAAATTAGTTCCGTAAAGACAAGTATTTTCAGTTACTAAAAGTAAATCTTTCTTAGTTGGAATTTCATTATTTTGTGAATGAAAAAATAAATAAATGAATAAAAACAATAGCAATAATATCCTTTTCATGACTTTTCTATTTTTTACTTTTCTCAAAGTTATCATTTTTACTTTACAAATCTCCTCTTTTAAAAAACTACTCCACTTCTTCCAAAGCTACATTTAAATCAACAAAATAAAATTGTTTTGAACTATTTTCGTTAAAAAGCAATTTTATGTTTCTACTCATCGATTTAATTTTATAAGAGGTTAAAAGTTGATTGTCAAAATTTTCGTCTGTAAAACAGAAATGATGTTTGTAATTTGATAGTTTTTTTTCTGGTTCATTCAAATGGATTTCTCCGAAATTACTTCCTGGAAGAAAAACAAAATATTGTCCAGTATTTGCTTTAAAATTCACTTCTTGATTTGGCAATAAAATATAAATGTAAGGGATTACGGTTATTTTATTTTCAAAAAGTAAGCAAGTGATTTGATACGTTGATTCATTTTTAAGAAACAAATTTTTATCTCCATTACTTTGATTTACAGATTTAAAATCATGAAATTTTAATCTTTTTATTTCATTATCCGAATAAATTTCGCAGGAATCAACATTTCCCTGAATGATTAATTCTTGTGCTTTTAAATTATTTTGAATGAAATTTTCAATAATAGGATTTTTGAATGGAGTTCTGCTTTTTAAAATAATTTCAACTGGAGCAAGGTGTAAATATGCATTTCTTTGATCTAATATTACTTCATCAGATTCAGTTTTAGGATCCATACTTTGGATCAAAGAATCCATTAATTTACGTTCATTAATACTGAAATTTTTGAATGATGAATTGTCACTTAATTTCGCTTCTTTTTCTTTCCACGTAAAGATAAAATAAATTAAAACACCAAATGAAACAGCTAAAATTGGAAAAATTATTTTGTTTAATAATGTCCAAGAACTGCTGATTTTTGGTTGATATTTAAAGTACTTAGCTTCTCCGTTTTTTATAGATTCTTGAATTTCCTTTAAATGAGTTTTATGTTCTCCGTTTAAATTGAGTAAATTTAATTGACTAATAATCCAAAAAACAATGCGATTGCTGGAGAATTTATGCTTAAATAATGCAGTTCCTTGTTCGATTAATTCAACTTTTGAATGGTAAAATTCTTTATTAAAATGATTTAAAATGAAGATTTTTTTTTCTGAAAAATATTTGCCAATTTCTAAAATTAATGCTTTTTCATTCTTAATTTGAATAAGTTTTTCTTCAATATAGTTCCAATCATTTTTAAAGATTGTATTGATTTTATTTTGAATAATTAATGAAGCATCTGAATTTAAAATTGAGATAAAAGTGGAAATTTTTTCTAAATTTTCTAAATCCTTGTTTTCCAATTTAGGCATTAATTTCTCTAGTAAAAAAGGGGAAATAAAATGTTGAAACGACTTTAACAAAAAATGATCTTTGTAGTTTTTTACCAAAAAATCATTTGCTGAATACTGCAATTTATTTTCTGAAAGCAATAATTTTTCTAAATTTTTAGAATTTTTAATCCATTGCAAAAAAACAAGATTTTGCTCACTAGAAATTAAAGAAACAAAATTTTGAACTTCACTTAATTCAAGTTCGCGATCATTAATTTTTAATTTTTCACCTCCTGAATAGCTAAAATTTATTTTTTCTGAAAGTTGATTTTTCTCAATTAAAAAAGAAATTGAATCATCTTTTTTCGAAGAATTTTCAAACAAAAAAGTTTGCAATAAATCCAAAGAAATAAATGTATTCTTCATGATTTTTAGATTTACAGATTTTTTTGTTCGTCTAAATACAAATCGTAAATCATTCCATCAGAAAGTCCAATTTTTGGAACAAAGAAATTTTGTGTTTTAATTTTCTTTAAAATGAAGGTAAAAATTTGAATTGCAGGTAAAATTACATCTGCACGATCAGGTTTCAATTGAAATTTGTCGATTCTTTCTTCGATACTTAAAGCCGCCAATTCTTCTTCTAACTTGTGCATTTTTCGGAGAGAAATCATTTCAGATTGCTGGGCTCCAAGAATTTTATGAATCTTATTGATATTTCCCCCTGTTGCATAAACTTGGTGAATTGTTGTTAAATCAACATTTTCTTCAATCCAACAATTTAGTTCTTTCCAGATTTTCTTATCTGTTTTTTCTTTCAATAAACGAATTGTTCCTAATTCAAATGATTTTGCAGCAACTTTTTTACCACCTTCAAAAACACTTATTTCGGTGCTTCCGCCACCAACATCAATTACGAGAAAAGAGGATGCTTTATCAAAATCTAGGAGAAAAAATGTTCCAAATATTAGTCTTGCTTCTTCATCACCCGAAATTATTTCGATTTCTATTCCTGTTTTTTCTTGTATTTTTTCAATTACTTCCTCCTTATTTTTTGCTTCACGCATTGCTGAAGTGGCACAAGCACGAATTTTTTTCACTTCAAATATTTCAGCAATTAATTTAAAAGCTTCGATCGTTTTAACAAAATTTTCAGTTTTTTTTTCGGAAATAATTCCTCTATCAAAAACCTCTTCACCAAGTCTTAATGGAATTCGTGTGTAAGATATTTTTTTCACAAAAGAATGGTCGCCTTCTTTCGTCACTTCCCCAACTAAAAGTCGAGCGGCATTTGTACCGATATCTATTGCACCAAATTTCATCTTAAAAATTGAATTTACGCGAAAGTACTAATAATTGTGAAGAGTTAAATTAAATTGAGTTATTTATCAGGGAAAAGTTTTTAAATATGAAGGTTTAAATAATTATAAATATTTTCAAAGAAAATTGATAATCAATTTATTAGCTAAAATGAATTATTAAAATTTTATATATTATGCTCGATGTATTACCTACTGCAATGTAAATGAAATATCTGTGCAATCTTAGAATAAAATAATATGAGTAAAGAAGATACACGAGTCCTCCTGCGCAAGAGCATTCTAGAATATTGTATCTTATCGATTTTAGCTCAGCATGAAGCATATGTCTTTGAATTTCTTATTAAATTAAATGTAGCAGAGTTAATGTTGGTGGAAGGAACACCATATCCATTGTTAACTCGTTTTAAAAACATTGAATTATTATCCTGCAGATGGGAGGAATCTCAATCTGGGCCTCAACGAAAATATTATTCTATCACAAAAATTCGGAAAGTATTTTTGGAAGAATTGACTTCTATCTGTAATTATGAAGTAATTTGCAACCAGCAAGCGGAAGTGCTTATTTAAATGGATTCTAAATTACTTTTTTTGACAATTCTATGACAATGAAGCTGCAGAATATGTGCACTTTTGCATAAGTATTTTAAAAAAATGTTGAATTCTTTTCATATAATTGCTTTTACACACCGTAATTTAGAAGTTTCTGAAGTAGGAAAACTACACATTGAAACTGATAATCAATTTGATAGGTTAAATATCTTGAAAAATGAAATGCAACTTTCTGAATTAATGTTCTTGTCAACATGTAATCGTGTTGAGTATTTATTTTGTTCTGATCAGGGTTTAACAACAGGATTTTTAACAAATTTCTTTCAAAAACTTTATCCAAATTTTAGTTTAGCCGAAGTAGAAAGTCTTGTAGAAGCTTCACAAGTTTTTACAGGTATTTTAGCAATTGAGCATATTTTACAAGTTGCGTCATCAATCGATTCTATGATTGTTGGAGAAAGAGAAATTATCACTCAAGTTAGAAATGCGTTTGAATTATCAAAAAAACTTGGTTTAACTGGTGATTTCATCCGTTTAGTTATGCGTCACACTGTTGAAACTGCAAAACGCGTTTATACTGAAACAAGTATTGCAACAAAACCTGTTTCGGTTGTTGCATTGGCATATCATACGCTTCGAGAAATGGATATTGCTCTTGACGCAAGAGTTTTAATCGTTGGTGCTGGAACAACAAATACCAATATGGGAAGGTTTTTGAGAAAACATGGATACAAAAATTTTACCGTTTTCAATAGAACTTTATCAAAAGCTGAATCACTTGCGAAAGATTTACACGGAAATGCTTTTCCTTTAACAGAATTGAAAAAATTCAACAAAGGTTTTGACATTATAATTACGTGTACTGGAGCTGAAAATCATGTAATTACACATGAAATTTATGAGCAATTATTGCAAAATGAAACTTCTAAAAAAGTGGTAATCGACATTGCAATTCCTAATGATTTAGACAAAACAATCGTAGATTCTCACAATTTAGTTCATATTTCTGTTGATCATTTGCAAAAAATTTCAGATCAAAATTTAAAAGAACGGTCAAAAGAAATTTCTCACGTAAGCGATATTTTGTCCGAAGCATTGTTTGAATTTCAACAACTTCATCGATTGAGAAAAGTTGAAATTGCAATGCGTGAAGTTCCAATGATGGTAAAAGATATAAAATCAACGGCGTTGAATCATGTTTTTAAAAATGAAATGCAAGGATTAAACGATGATTCTAGAGAAGTCTTGGAAAAAATCATTTCTTATATGGAAAAAAAATACATGAGTGTACCAATGTTAATGGCAAAAGAAATTCTTTTAAAGAATTAAAAATAGAGAGTTAAGAATCAAAAATGTGTTTTCATAAAATTCTTAATTTTACAAATTCGGACTTTCAAAATAAATTGTGTTTCAAAATCATTCAAAGTCTAACAATCAAAGAATCTAATAATCGAACAATCTAAATAAGGTGGAAAAAATAATAATCGGATCTCGTGGAAGTGATTTGGCCTTGTGGCAAGCAAATCATGTTAAAAATCAATTAGAAAAACTGGATTGTGATGTTGAAATAAAAATAATCATTACACAAGGAGATGCAATTCAAGATTTGAGTTTCGATAAATTAGAAGGAAAAGGTTTTTTTACAAAAGAAATTGAGAATGAGTTACTTGCTGGAACAATTGATTTAGCGGTACATTCACATAAAGATTTAGAAACCAATCCACCTGCTGGATTAATGATTGCAGCAGTTTCCGAACGAGAAGATCCATCAGAATTATTGTTGATTAACAAAACGTGTGTAGATGAATTAATGCCTTGGAAATTAGAAGATCAAGCATCCATTGGAACTTCTTCAGCAAGAAGAAAATCTTTGGTAGTTCATTTCCGTTCTGATTTGAAAATCAAAGAATTAAGAGGGAATGTTCCCACAAGAATTCAAAAATTAAGGGATCGGCATTATGATGCGATCTTACTTGCAAAAGCTGGCGTTGATCGTTTGAACTTGGATTTATCAGATTTTCATGTCGTAGTTTTAAATCCAAAAGAATTTGTTCCAGCGCCTGCGCAAGGAGTTTTGGGTTTACAAATTCGTGAAAACGATGATCGCATGTTTGAAATCATGCAGAAAATGAACAATAAAGCTGTTGAAAAGCAAATTTTTATTGAACGCAAGGTTCTGAATTTAATGGATGGTGGTTGTCAATTACCTTTAGGCGTTTATTGTGAAAATAAAAATTCAGTTTTTGTTTCTTTTGCAAATTCTTGGGAAAAAGGTGCTTCTCTTTTTCATTTTACGAATGATAATTTTGAGTTGACTGCTGAAAATATTGTTGAGAAATTAAAGTCTCAACGATTTTGATTTTTAAATAAAGTTCATGCAAAATAAATCAATTTTTATTTCTAAAAATCCAAGTGAAACAACACTTTTACAAAATTTTTGTTCAGAAAATAATGTTCAATTAATTTCAAAATCATTGATTTCATTTTCAGCAATAAAGTCAGATTTATTAGTTGAAGCAGAAGTAGTTTTTTTTGGAAGTAAAAATGCTTTTGATTATTATTTATTAAACCAAAAACACGATACAAAATTACAAATTGCTTCTATCGGGGACTCTACTGCAAGTTACATTGTTGCAAAAGGATATGAAGTTTCCTTTACTGGAAAATCTGCTGGAAATCCAGAAAAAGTCTCTTTGGAGTTAAATGAATGGTTAAATAATCGCTCTATTTGTTTTATCAAATCAACTGAAAGCAAAGGCTCAATTGAAAAATATATTCATTCAAAAAAGATTCAAAAACTAGTTTTATACGAGACTAAATTTGAATCATTTACTTTTGAAAATGAATTTGATATATTAATTTTCACAAGTCCAAGTAATGTAAATTCTTATTTGAAAAGCAATAAAATTTCTGATAAAACAAAAATCATTGCTTGGGGAAAAACGACTGAAAATGAATTGAAAAAGTATGACTTGAATTCCCAAATTGTTTTAAATGAAAGTAATTTTGAGGAGCTCATTCAGACTTTAAAAAAGATTTTCTCTTGATTAATCAATTAATTTTGGATTTGAATACCAATCGATAAACATTGAGTAATTATTGGAATATTATTGGTTCCGATTTGGAAGTTAATCATTTGAATTGAAAGGTTTCTAATTTTTTTAGTGTAAAATTTTTAAGAAAAAAACTAAAAACATTATCAAATGGGCCAAATCTGGTAATCTAACAATCCAATAATTTAAAAATCCTGTTTACTTCTCCCAACCAAACTTCTCTTGAATCTTCTCAAAAATATAATCTTTTACAGCTTCATTTTCAATTTTTTCAATCACATCACCAATAAAAGCTGAAACCATTAAAGCACGAGCAGATTTTTCAGAAATCCCTCTTGCTCTTAGGTAAAAAACTGCTTCTTCATCTAATTGACCAGTTGTAGATCCATGAGAACATTTTACATCATCTGCATAGATTTCTAATTCTGGTTTAGAATTGATCGTTGCGTTATCGCTCAATAAAACATTTCCGTTCGATTGAAAAGCGTTGATTTTTTGTGCATCTTTTCTAACAAATACTTTTCCATTAAAAACTGCAGTTGCATTGTCATCAATTACACCTTTGTACAATTCATTCGATTGACAATGAGCAACTTTATGATCAACAATTGTATGATTATCAACGTGTTGTTTTCCTTTTAAAATATATGCTCCAGAAAGATTTGTCTCGCAATTTTGACCATTAACTTCAATTGTTAAATTGTTGCGAACCAATCCTCCATCTAAAGTAATTGTATTTATTGTGAAAGTTGAATCTTTTCCTTGATTTACAAATTCAGAAATGATATTGAAATTACTTGCATCTTCATTTTGAATTTTATCAATTGTTAAATTTGCATTTGTCCCAAGATGAACTTCAGAAATTGCGCTTGTAAAACACGTTTTTGCATCTAAAGAAACATAATTCATTGAAATATGAGCTGATGCAAAATTTTCGCAAGAAATAATATTTCTTATTCCTGAAAACGTATTTTCACCTGTAGAAAGATAAATAACTTGAATACTTTGTTTCAAAATTGTTTTTTCTTTGATACGAACACAAACTCCATCAGTTGCATAAATAGTATTTATTGCAGAAAATATTTCGTTTTCGAGGGGAACTAAATTCCCTAAGAAAGTATCAGAAAATTTTGTTCTTTCTGAAATTGGAGAAATTTCTAAACCTTCTTCCTGTTCAATTTTTGAAATTTCTTTAGCGAAAAATCCATTCACAAAAACAAGAACTGAACCTTCCAATCCACCAATTAAGTATTTGCTTAAATCTAAGTTTTTTTTATTTTGGCCTAAATCTAAGGTCTTAAATTGACTATTTTTAATCTTAGCTACGCGTGTGTATTTCCAAGCCTCAGTTCTCGAAGTCGGAAAATCAGTTGTTTCTAAAACGTGTTTTGCTTTTTCAATTAAATTTTTGGAAAAAATCGAATCTTGATTCGTATGATTTAATTCAATTTTATATGCAGTATCCATTAATGCTTCACTCATAATCAATAATTATATTGCTTTTACTTCTGAAAACTCAGCTTTGATCCAATCATAACCTTTTTCTTCTAATTCTAAAGCTAATTCTTTAGGACCAGTTTTCACAATTCTACCGTCGTATAAAACGTGAACAAAATCAGGAACTATGTAATCTAAAAGTCTTTGATAGTGAGTAATGACAACTGTAGCATTATCTTTTGATTTTAAGGTATTTACTCCATTTGCAACAATACGTAAAGCATCAATATCTAGTCCAGAATCCGTTTCATCTAAAATTGCTAATTTCGGATTTAACATCGCCATTTGAAATATTTCATTTCTCTTTTTTTCTCCTCCAGAAAAACCTTCGTTTACAGAGCGAGAAGCTAATTTTGAATCTAATTCAACAATTTTAGATTTCTCTCGAACCAAAGCCATGAAATCTTTAGCAGAAATTCCTTCTTCACCTTTGTATTCGCGAATTTCATTAATAGCTGTTCTCAAGAAGTTTACATTTGAAACTCCAGGAATCTCAACAGGGTACTGGAAAGCCAAGAATAAGCCTTCTCTTGCTCTGTCTTCTGTTGATAGATCTAATAAATCTGTTCCGTCAAAATCGACTGAACCAGCAGAAATTTCATATTCATCACGACCAGCTAAAACATTTGCTAAAGTACTTTTTCCAGCACCATTTGGTCCCATTATTGCGTGAACTTCTCCAGCTTTTACTTCTAAATTTAATCCTTTAAGAATTTCTTTTCCGTCTATTGACGCGTGTAAATTTGTTATTTTTAACATAATCTTTTCGTTATTGCAGATTGCAGATTGGTAGATTACAGATTGCTTCGCTATTAAATCATCTTGAATGCGAAGCAATCTGTAATCTGTAATTTGCCAATTTGTAATCCATTTTTATTTGCCTTTATACGTTTTTAAATATTTAATAAATCCTTTAATTTGTTTACTTGTTGAAATATATTTTTCGTTTAATGATTCATATTGGTTTTCATCTAAATATTCCAAATTAAATGCTATTCTTAATTGTGTTCTTAATTCTCCGCATGAACCTTTCGCAATTTGAAGGAAATACAAAAATTGATTTTTTCCCGTCTCTTTCATATCCTTCAGAAATATTAGAAGGATATGAAACAGAACATCTTCTAATTTGATCTTTTAATCCAAAATCTTTTGAAAATTTATCAGTATTTGTAAGCTTGTAAATTTCAGTGCATAATTCCATACTTAATTTGTAAACCTCCAATTCTTCAAATTTTTCTATTGTTGCCATTGTTAATTATATTTTTTTTCAGATTGCTTCGCTTTCAGATAAATTTTTATCCTAGCGAAGCAATCTGTAATTTGCCAATCTGCAATCATATTTACCCTACTGATCCTTCTAAACTAATTGCTAATAATTTTTGTGCTTCAACTGCAAATTCCATTGGTAATTGATTCAATACCTCTTTGCAATATCCGTTTACAATTAACGAAATTGCTTTTTCAGTGCTAATTCCGCGTTGGTTGCAATAGAAAATTTGATCTTCACCAATTTTGGAAGTTGTTGCTTCGTGCTCGATTTTTGCAGAACTATTTTTACATTCTATGTAAGGAAAAGTATGTGCTCCACATTCATCAGTCATTAATAAGGAATCACATTGAGAGAAATTTCGGGCATTGTCAGCATTCTTATGAATTTGCACCAAACCTCTATAAGAATTATTTGATTTTCCTGCTGAAACACCTTTTGATACAATCGTACTTTTTGTGTTTTTCCCAAGGTGAATCATTTTTGTACCTGTATCAGCTTGTTGATAGTGATTAGTAACTGCAACAGAATAAAATTCTCCTACAGAATTATCACCTTTCAAAATACAGGATGGATATTTCCAAGTTACAGCAGAACCAGTTTCAACTTGCGTCCAAGAAATTTTTGCATTTCTTTCGCATAAACCTCTTTTGGTTACGAAATTAAAAATTCCACCTTTACCGTCTTTATCTCCTGGATACCAATTTTGTACCGTTGAATATTTAATTTCTGCATCATCCAATGCGATTAATTCCACAACTGCAGCGTGTAATTGATTCTCATCACGCTGCGGAGCTGTGCAACCTTCAAGGTAAGAAACGTACGCTCCAGCATCTGCCACAACCAATGTTCTTTCAAATTGCCCTGTTCCTCCTTCGTTTATTCTAAAATAAGTAGAAAGTTCCATTGGACATCTAACACCTTTAGGAATATAACAAAAAGAACCATCAGTAAAAACTGCACTATTCAAAGCAGCATAAAAATTATCTGATGTTGGAACAACAGTGCCCATATATTTTTTTACTAATTCTGGATGTTCTTTTACTGCTTCTGAGAAAGAACAAAAAATTATTCCTAATTCTGATAATTTTGCTTTGAAAGAAGTTGCTACTGAAACTGAATCCATTACGAAATCAACAGCAATGTTTGTTCCAGTTAAACGTTGTTGTTCGTCCATTGAAATTCCCAATTTTTTCATGGTTTCTTTCATTTCTGGTTCAACATCGTCCCAAGATTCATATTTTTTTGTTTGCTTTGGAGCAGAATAATATATGATTTCTTGAAAATTTGGTTTTTCGTAATGTACGTGCGCCCAGTTCGGTTCAGTCATTTCTTGCCAAACTTTAAAAGCACTTAATCTAAAATCCAATAACCATTGTGGTTCCTCTTTTTTAGCTGAAATAAAACGAATAATGTCTTCGTTCAGACCTTTAGGTGCTTGATCTGATTCAATATCTGTTACAAAACCAAATTTATATTCTTGATTTTCTAGGTCTTTTGCTAATTCGTTTTCTGTATAATTTGCCATTTTTTTTATTTTTCGATTGTTAGATTATTCGATTTTTCGATTGTTAGACCTCATAATAATCGAACAATATTTTTTTCTAAATAATCAATTCCTCTAACAATCCAATAATCTAAGTGTCTAATAATCTAAATCATAAAGAGAAGCTTTCTCCACAACCACAAGTTCGTCCTGCATTTGGATTTTGAAAAACAAAACCTTTTCCGTTTAATCCTCCTGAAAAATCAAGTGTAGTTCCTATCAAATAGAGGTAAGATTTTTTGTCAACAACAACTTTTATACCGTTGTCAAAAAATTCTTTATCACCCTCTTTATTTTCATTGTCAAAAGTTAATTGATACATCAAGCCTGAGCATCCGCCACCATCAACTCCAACACGGATAAAATATCCTTTTTTTCCGTCGTCTTCCATCAAGCGAAGTGCTTGTTTTTTAGCTGTTTCCGTTACTGTTATCATAATTCTAAAACAATTAATTTTATTATTTGTTTATTTAGATTAATTTTAAATAAGCATTAATACTTGTGCAAATTTACCTTTTTTATGGCATTGGTGCAAATAAAATAAAGGATTAGACAAAAAATATTTTTTAAATTATTCATTTTGATTTTTTTACCGCTTTTTTGTAGACAAAAATCCATTGAAACTAAGATGAATGGATATTTTTAATGTTTAAATATAGATGTCGAAAAAAGTGAAAAATTACAAATAATGTTATTTAATGTTGAGATAAATTTATTTTAGACAAAACGAAAATATTGATTATTCAAATTTAATTGAGGTTAACAAACGCTTGATTGGTTTCAGTTTTAACTTAGTTTTTATTTTTGGAGGTGGACAAAAGAAACAATCTGTTAAATATTCCACAAAAAAAAGGATTTAGTAATATTATTTCACAAATTTTTTGATGAAATACTTGTTTTGTACGATAAATGTTTTATTTTTGTGTTGCAAACTACAAAAGGCAAATAAGATTATGAAAAAAACAATTTTAACGTTAGGCTTTGGTCTGTTGTTATCAGTAAGTTCTGTCTTTGGACAGAGAAAATGTGCAACAATGAGTCATCATGCTGCAACAGTTCAACAAAATCCTTCAGTACAATTTAATTTAGACCAAATCAATCAATTTACACAACAAGCAATTGAAAGTGGAGTTGTTGGAATGAATAAAGCTGTAATTAACATTCCTGTAGTTGTGCATGTATTGTACAATACTGCTGCACAAAACGTTTCTTTAGCTCAAATTCAATCTCAAATTGATGTTTTGAACAAAGATTTTAGAAAATTGAATACTGATTGGTCAAATACTCCTTCAGTATACGCAGGTTTAGTAGCTGATTGTGAACTAAATTTTTGTCTGGCTACTAGAGACATTAATGGAAATGCTCATTCTGGAGTTAACAGACAAAGTACAACAAAAATAAGTTTTGATGCAAACACGGATGATGCAAAATCTACTTCTACAGGAGGTTATGCTGCATGGCCAACTAGTTCTTACTTAAATATTTGGGTTGTACCAAGTTTAAAAGCAGGAACTCAAACTGGAATCTTAGGTTATGCGCAATTCCCTGGTGGAGCTGCTGCAACTGATGGTTTAGTAATTGCTAATACTTGTTTTGGGACAACTGGAACTGCTACAGCTCCATACAACAAAGGAAGAACTGCAACGCATGAAATTGGACATTGGTTAAATCTTTTCCATATTTGGGGAGATGATGGAACTGCTTGTACAGGATCTGATCAGTGTGCTGATACACCAAATCAAGCTGACGAAAATTATGGAAGTCCAACGTTTCCGCAAGTTTCTTGCTCAAATTCAGGTGACATGCACATGAATTACATGGATTATGTGGACGATGTTGCTATGAATATGTTTACAACCGGTCAAAAAGCTAGAATGCAAGCATTATTTGTAACAGGTGGATTTAGAGCAGCATTATTAAATTCTCAAGGTTGTGGCGCTGGAACAGTTGTAACTCCGCCAACAGCTGCTTATTGTGCATCAAATGGAACAAATGTTACTTATGAATATATTAATAATGTAACTGTTGGCACCATAAATAATACAACAACCGCTAATGCTGGATATGGTAACTTTACAAGTTTGTCAACTAATTTAGTGGCAGGTTCCACAAACACAATTTCTTTGAAACCAGGATTTGTTAGTACGGCTTACACTGAATATTTCGCTGTTTACATCGATTATAACAAAGATTTAGATTTCGTTGATGCTGGTGAATTAGTTTACTCTGGTTCAGGTGCTGCAACAATTACAGGTTCTTTTACTGTTCCTGCTGCAACAACTGTTGGTTCAACAAGAATGAGAGTTGTAATGATGGATGCTGCGGTAACAAGTTCTTGTGGAACTTACACTTATGGCGAAGTTGAAGATTATACTGTAAACATCACTGCAGGGACAATAACTCCAACAACTTGTAACGCTCCAACTGGTTTGGCTTCAAGTGCAATTGCTGCTACAACTGCTACTTTAGGATGGACAGCAGTAGCAGGTGCAACAAATTACACAGTTCAAGTGAAAAAATCTACGCTAGCAACTTGGACTAGTTATACAGCAACAACAAATTCATTGAATTTAACTGGTTTAACTTCAAGTACTTTGTATAATTTCCAAGTGAGAACAAATTGCACGTCAGGTGCAAGTGCATACACAGTTGGATCTAACTTTACAACAACTGCAGCCGCAACAGCTTGCTCAGATACTTATGAGGCAAATGAAACATTATCAACTGCAAAGTTAATTACTGCAAATACGAATGTTATTGCAAGAATCGGAACTGCTACTGATGTAGATTGGTTTAAATTTACAAATACAACAACTTTGAAAAACATCAAAGTTACTTTAACAAATTTACCAGCCGATTACGATTTATATTTATATAATAGTGCTGGAACATTGCTATATAGTAGCCAAAACGGAACAACAACTTCTGAAGCCGTAACTTATAATGCTGCACCAGTTGCAACTTATTATATTAAAGTTATGGGCTATGGAGGAGTTTTTAATGCTACAACTTGTTATACTTTGAAGGCTACAAGAAGTAGTACAGCCTTAAAAATTGAAGAAGGTGAAAACATTTCACTTCAAAAAGTAGACGAAACAATTTTTGCTGTAATGCCAAATCCTTCAACTGATGGAAAATTTGTTTTTAATTTAACAAATAACTTTACTGGAAATGTAAATGTGTTAGTTTTTGATGAAGCTGGAAGAATTGTTTTCCAAAATGAAATTAATAAAGGAGAAGAATTCTTAAAAGATACAATTGATTTATCAGATAAAAACCATGGAATGTACATTGTAAAAATTTACAATGATGCTTTTCATGTTACTGAAAGAATCATTTTAGCCAAGTAAGATTTTTAAAGAGATTTTAATGAAATGGCTTTCAGAAATGGAAGCCATTTTTGTTTAAAAAATTATACCTGTTCCATACAGAAAGCCTAGCGCATCTGCTTCATATAAATAACTTGCACCAAAATACATGACAAAATTTTCGCCACACATTATTCTAATTCTTCCAGTAATAATAAGTGAAATTAGAATTGATTTATTTGTGGTAAAAATTGAGCAAAAAATAACATTGAACTTGTAGGTATAACCACTGATTTTTCGAAATGCATCTCTGCTAATGTAGAAATTGAAATAAATTGGAAGCTTTGACTTAAAATCAATTCAAAATATTCATTTTTTCAATGAATTTGATTTTTGAGAATAGATCAAAAGTGACAATATACAAGAAATTGTTAAAAGGAATGTTCTCATGGCTAAGTTTTTGAAGTATTACAAATGTATTCCTTCTAAGAATAGAGTAACAAAATTTTATTGAAGCTTGATAATTGAAAGTAATTTAACTAATTTCGTTTTTAAAGAAAACTTCATTTTAATTCTTAAATATATGTTTAATTCAAGTACAAAAATTTCTTTACTTATTTCTTTAACTTTATTTTTTTCTTGCTCTTCAAAGCCAGAAAAAACTTACGAAGAATTGAAAAGAGAGGGTAAGAAAAGTATTATATTTCCAGAAGAAGTAGAAAAAAGTCTTAAAAAATATCCTTTGATTTCAAAAGAATATATTTTTAATGAGAAATTTTTTGCTGATTCGTCAAAAAATAATACCCTAAATGCTCTGTCAATAAATGACGTTAAATTATTTGCTAACAAATTAAAAAAAGATGAAATAAACGAATCAAATAAATATACGTTAAATGATTATTTTAAAATTGAAGAAGCAAAAATTAATCATAAATATCAAGCTTACCTGGATAAATTGGATATTGGAATGACAAAAGAATCGATTTGTTATGCATTAAATAGAATTGAATTTGGTGATTCTCTTGCAATTCTTGTTTGGAAAGATGAATATTCTTCTTATGATGCATGTCCATTTTTTGCAGGAACTGACTTTTTTGCAACAATAATTACTGATGGAAAAGTTGTTGAAACTATTCAACTTGCAATGAAAGAAAATACTGCAGATGCTCCAATGGGTTCTACAACTATAAAAACTTCAAAGATTAATTCAAAAGGTTTAGTTTCTTCTTTATATGATTGTTTGGTTGATGAAGATGGGGCAGAAGTTGAGCATATTACAGATAAATACAACTATCAAATTTCTAAAAAAGGATTTACGAAAGTGAAATAATTTCTTATTCTAATTCATTATCTCTAAACGAAGATGGAATTAGATCTGGAATAATCTTCAACACTAAAGGCAAAAGTAAAGCTCCTCCAGGAAGTAAAAATATCGCTAATGCAGGCATTGATTTGGCAATATCTAAGAACTGCGTTTTTACTTTTTCTTTTTCTTCTTTGCTTAATTCTTTTGTAGTTGATTTTTTAATTAAAAAAACCAATTCTTTACTTTGTTTTAATTCTTTGGCAAGCTTATCTTTGTTTCTTCCTAATATTTTAATCCAGCGTTTTGAAACATTTCCGTACAATTTTTCTACAGAATTTGAATTCGATAAAAATGAAATTTTATGATTGTGCTTAATTACAAAATTTTCAACAAGAACCAAAGTTTCATTCAGAGCTGTGTCGTTAATATCTAAATAAGTACATAAAAATTTCAAATATTCTAGTTCTTCTGGATGAGAATCATTGCTTGCAAAAATTGTTAAAACAGAAAGATCTAAAATAAAGCGTTTGAATAATTCACTTTTTAATATTTCTTTAGAAATTGTGGTCAAAGGAATATCGGCAGAAAATAAATCTTCAATTTCATCTTTTTTCTTCTCATGAATTTTTGCTGAAGCTAAAAAAACTTTGAACATATGTTTCTCTTCAATTTCTATTTTGCCATCAGCTTGGGCTGCTAAAATCAATGCATAAAGTGCATTTTCAGCGTAAATGTTGTAATTTGAAATTTCTAATGTTTTTTTTGTATGGAGAAATTCATCAAATAAAATTACATCTAAATAAACGAAAGTATTGCTCAAATAATTCACCCAAATCGCATTTTCAAATAAATTTTTTCTGATTTCTGTTCTTTTTTCTAGTATTTTTTCTAATTTTTCGTCCGCAGATTCTTTCAAAAAAAAGGTAAAAACCTTAGTAAAAGAAATTACACTATGGTGTTCATAAAAATCCAACATCGAATCGATAAAGTCTGTTTTGATTTTTTCTTTTGATCCACCATTTGAAAGAAAATTATAAAGATGACTTTCAAACAATAAAAAAGTTAATTTTTCATCAAGCGTCCAACGTGTTTGGTCTGTATTTTTAGCAAAAATCAATTCAGAAGGAAAACCAAAAATTATTCCTGTTTGCGAAAAAACGATATGCTTTTGGTGATTTTTGTCTGAAGGTAAAGAAATGAAATCCAAATTGATTTCGTTTTTATAAACTAAATCAATATACTTTAAAATCCATCCTTTTGAACCCGGTGAAATCATAGTACAAATTTAAGATTAATTTCGAGTTGATTGAATTTCAGTAATATAATTTAATTTAATTTCTAATCCAAATAAGAAATTTCAATAAAAAATACGGTTTTATTTTCTTCAGATTCGAACCAAATTTCTCCTTCATGTAAAGTGATAATTTGTTTTACCATTGCTAAACCCAAACCTGTTCCGGTAGATTTTGTGGTAAAATTTGGCATAAATATTTTTGAAAACATATTTTCAGGAATTCCTCGACCGTTATCTTCAACTTTTATCAATAAGTTTTTTCCTTTTTCAGAAATATTAATTCGAATAAGACCTTTTTTGTTTTCAGGAATTGCTTGAATGGCATTTTTGATTAAATTATTAAATACCCTTAAAATCAAATCCTTATCCCCGAAAATTTCATGCTTTGAACTTGTATGTGACAGCTTAATTTCAATTTCATTTTCCTGACTGAATACAATAATTGCATGTTCAATAATCGAAATTATATTAATCCTCGCTTTATTTTCATGCGGCATTTTTGCGAAATTTGAAAATTCATTGGCAATTTTTGTCAAAGCATCAATTTGCTCAATGATAGAAAAGATTACTTTATCCAATTTTTCATTTGAAAGTGGATCGTTTGGATTGTATATGCGTTGCAAATGTTGTAAACTCAACTTCATAGGTGTCAAAGGATTTTTAATCTCATGCGCCACCTGTTTCGCCATTTCACGCCAAGCTGACTCCCGTTCACTTTGCGCCAATTGCTGGGCAGTGAAGGCCAATTCTTCCAATTTCTGATTGTAATTTTTTACCAATGCTCCAATTTCATCTTTCGATTCATATAAGATTGGCTCATTGTATTTTCCTATTTGAACTTTTGCAAAACTATTTTGAAGAATTTTTAATGGAGATGTAACCCAATTAGATACAAGTATGGATAATATAATGGAGAAGGCTAGCAGTAAAATAAATACATTTATGATGGCAACCAAAAAGCCCTCAATTTGATTTTCAAAACCTTGTTGTTGACCAAAATGTTGCAAATTAATGTAAGCCAAAAACTTTCCTTCATTGTTAAAAAGAGGAACGTAAGCAGATAAATAATTTAATGTCCCTATATTTTCTTGATGAATATATTCGCTTTTCTTGTGTGACTCTAATTGATCGTATGCCAGAGGATTTATTTGATCACTGATTAATCCAGCATTAAATATTTTTGGTCTGGAACTTGCCAAAAGATATCCTTTTTGATCGTATAAATTAATATCAGTTACAAAAACAACTGAAAATTTTTGCAACAAAAATTCTAAGTAATCACCTTGATTTTCAATATTTAAAGATTTTTCTCTATCAATCTTATTTTTAATTTCAATTTGAACCGATTTAATTTTCTCCTTAATTAAATCAGTTGAATATTCATTATACTGGTTGCTGACAAATTTCCCACTTCCATAACCAAATGCTATGAGCGAAATAACCACAATTGAAATTAATATTAATTGAATTTTTAGTGCTAAAGTTAAATTTGAAAATTCTAAATTTTTGTAATTTTTGAAAATAACTAAGATCAATAAAAATAATCCAAAAAAGCAGAATAAATAAGAAAAAGAGGTGATTAATTGAAAATTAGAAGGTGTTTTTTTCGATAAAACAATCAAATCCCTGGAGTTTTTGCGAAATAGGTAGTGATTAAAATTTTCATTATCAAAATACCCTGATGCTCTTGCAATGTTATGTGTAAGTGCGATTTCATTTGTTGGATAAGAAAATTTACCATTTTGATTAATCAAGCGACCTCGGTAGTATTTTGCAGTTGAATAATTTTCAATTGGTTTAAAAATACTTGAATTATTTGAAATTAGCAAACGTGGAAATCCAATTTTTTCAGGAATTCGCTTGGATTTTAGAGTAGAATAAAGCAGAAATGATTTTGTAGAATCGGAATTAAAAATTTGCTGTTTCGCAATATAACTAAGCTGACTTGTATAATCTTTGATGTAAAAAACATTGCCTGTAATTTCTGATACAATGCTGTGTTTTTGAAGAATGTTTTCTAAATAATCTATGGATGAGGTTTGCAGATTTGAATGATTTATGAGTTGTTTTCCATTGTCAAAAAGGTAAAAATCAAATTCATATCTTTCCCAAAAATCAATGTAAAATTTTCTTTCCATAAAATCTTTAAATTCAGATACACCAATAACTCGCGAGTGAGCAAATAATTTATCAAAATAATTATCATTTATGATTTTTTTGTCAATCTTTTGAAATTCAATTTCTGCCGAAATATCTTGATCGGATGCTAGTTGATTGGCGAATAATTCTCTTTCTGATTTTTCTTTTTTGTCGTAAAATGTATTTATGTTTATGGAAATGAAAATTGAAAAAATAAAAAGTAAAATTACGCCATAATTAAAATTAAATTTACCATCAGATTTTAGGACATTTAAAAGTATTACTCCATTCATTAAAAAGATCCAATTTGATAGGGAAATTAATTCGGAGCCATAAAAAAAGTCTAAAATAAAATAAATGATAGCACTAATTAGCCAAATTAGAATCAGTAAGGTGTTTTTTATTGCCAACAGTTTCATTGCCAAAAATAATGCACGCACTAAAATAAAGTAACTTAAAAACAAAATCCCAATGCATAAAGCTGCCCAAAAAGAATAATAATTTAATTTGAACAGTTTATCAATTTCTAAAGGAATGGAAGAATCCTTTACTAATGAATGATAAATGTAGCCAATAAGAAATGCAAAAAATAAACTCATCAAGTAGCATCCAAAAATGATAGTTAAATTAATTTTAGATTTTGTTATTTTGGAAAAAAGGTTAACCAAAACATTGATGTAAAATAGGATGAAAATGCAATTTAAACAAACCATGAATAAGTTTGGAAACCAGTTTGAACTTGCATATAATGAAGGTTCGAAAAATGTTGTTTCACGGAGAAAATTATATAATTCAAAGCGCAAAGAAAAATAATGCAGCGCTAAAATAACGGCAGAAATTAAAGTTTGTATTATTGATTTTTGCGTTTTTAATAAATAAAAAATACCTGATAATAGAAAAGTTATAAATAATAAAAAGAGGAGAACTAAGACATTGCTTTCAAAATCGGAGATCTCTTGATTTTCAAGAGGAAAAATAGCAAAAGCAAATTTCTTATTTTTAGTATAAATCGGTAAAGCATTTTCTTTTTCTAAAATTAATGAAGCATGAAAAGGAATGGAAAATACTTCATTGAAATCATTTTTGAGGTAATCATTCTCGTAGGAATAGTCTTTTTTGATTAAAAACGAAGCAACTATTATGATATTTTTGATCCTTTTTGATTTCGCATAATACCAACCGTTTTGAAGTTTAACAATTCCATTTGAAGGGTAGTGAATATCTGCAAACCTTAAAATTGGTAATTTATTTGTATTCCAATAAATTAAAGAATCATTTTTATAAATGTGGAGGTTGAAATCTTTTATTGGTTGACTAGCGTCAATGTGTTTGAATTTTGAAAATTGAATTTCAGGTTTCTGCAATAAGGAAAATCTTGATTCAATGTAAACATCCAATAAATCTTGCTGTGCATTAAATTCTTTTTGGAAATTTGCAGTTATTTTCTTATAATTCTTTTTGAAGGTAGCATTGTAATTGATCAAAAAGCTTATAAAGAATAAGAAGCTAAATACAAACAACCAATATTTCCGAATGTGTTTCAATACAAATTTATTTAGTTGTATTCAGGTTTTGTATTTCCATACAAAACACAGAGGATTAATCTACTTACTTGATTTTTAAATCTATTTGTTTGACCAAATTTACAAAATCTTCTTCAGCATGTGCATCATTTCTAAAAATAAAATCTGCCTCTTTTAAGTAAGGGTGCAAATAGTTTTCATAACAAGGTAAAACATGGTGTTTCCATTGGTACATGATTGCATCGTGCGAATAACCTCTCGTTTCTTGATCGCGGTAAAGTCTTCTGTCTAATTGTACATCTAAATCAACGTCAACAAAAATTGAAAAATCCAACATTGCTTTCACTTTTTCATAATGAAAAGAGAAGAGTCCTTCTACAATTACTAATTCGGAAGGATTTATTGTGATTAAGACATGTTTATCGGGCGGAGCATTAAAATGATATTCAATAATTTCAATTGGTTCACCGTTCTTTAAACTTTCTAAATCCGAAACTAATTTATCTTCATGCAGTGCAGTTGGTAAATCAAAATTTACATGACCATTTTCATCAACAAGTTGTTTGTTAATTGTTTTATAGTAGTTATCCATAGAGAAAATTGAAGGCGATAAAGCTTCATAATGTTGCGACAATCTTCTTAAAAGAGTTGTTTTACCTGAACCACTTCCACCGCATATTCCAATTATCATAACTAACAAATTTGAATGTAAAGTTAAACTTTTTCTATTTATTTAAAAGTTTTAAACGAATTTTTCACTTTTTTGAAAATAATTTAATAATTTCACAAACCATTTGGAATTCTATTCGTTTATTAAATTAACTAAATTTAAAAAAACTCACATGAAGCAATTTTTTTTATTTTCCGCCTTGTTAATTTTATTTTCTTTTACCAAAAGTGATGAAATTAATGTACAAATCGGTGATACCGTATCTTTTAACAATAAAGCCTATTTAAATATAGATAAAAAGTTAATGACTTTGGAAAGTCAAATTAAAAAAAATGGTTTGATTATTATTTTTTCTTGTAATACCTGTCCTTTTGTGGTTGGAAACGAGCAGTTTGAGGGCTGGGAAAAACAATACGATAAATTATATTCCTTAGCAAAAGATGTTGAAATTGGTTTGGTTTTGATTAATTCAAATGAAGGAAAACGTGATAATGATGACTCCTTTAAAGAAATGCAAAAACATGCTAAAAAAGTTGGGTATCAAATGCCTTATTTAGTTGATTCGAATTCTGAATTAGCAGATCAACTCGCAGCAAAAACAACTCCCCATGTTTATGCTTTCAATCCTGAAAGTAAATTAATTTACACAGGTTCGATTGATAATTCTTGGGATTCCAAGAGAGAAAAAACAATTCCTTATTTAGAAAATATTATCTCAGAAATGAAAGCAAGTGGAATTATTTCTACTGAACCTTCTGTGCCAAGAGGTTGCAGTATTAAAAGAGTGAAAAGTAAAAAATGAAAAGTTGATAAAATTAATGGGTGACCGCAAATGATTATCCAGCAAATGAATATAAAATTTAAAACCAAAACAAAAACAAACAATGAAGAAAATTCTACAAAAAATTGCTTTTATAAGCTTTGCAGCTTTTACGGTAAGTTCTATTGAGGCGCAAACCCAAAAGCTCGGAAGTCCGAAAAGTTACAGTGATAAAATAATTTCAGTAAAATCTGGCTTTGTACTTCCTGAAGTAAATAATGAAGTAGAATTAGCCTATTACGCAAACGAAGCTGCCGTTTCCAGCTTAAAATTGATGCAATACGGGAAAGCAATTGAAACCAATATTAACTTTTTTGAGCAAGCAAGAAAATCAACTTTGTCTAATGGAGATAATTTATATCAGTTTATGGTTGAGTCTTCAAATGCAGTTTCTTTAAATTTAATTTTTAGTCAATTTCATTTAAAAGAAGGCACATTAATGTATATTTTTTCTGCTGATAAAAGTGACTTTATAGGCGCATATACAAGTTTGAATAACAATACATCAAATGAATTAGGAACAGAATTGTTGTATTCAAATAAAATTATTGTAGAAATTCAAGAGCCAAAATTAAACGAAAATCAATCTCAATTAACAATTGGAAAAGTAATTCATGGATTTATTAATTTGGATGATCACATCGAAAAAGCATTAAATACATCTGGTGATTGTAATATTGATATTAATTGTCCTCAAGGATCTGGATGGGAAATACCTAGAAACGGAGTTGCAATGCTCGTAAATGGCTCAGGTGGGTTTTGTACAGGCTCAATGGTAAATAATACTTCAGGAGTTTTAATTCCGTATTTTTTAACTGCAAATCATTGTGGATCAAATCCTGGATCATGGATTTTTCGCTTCAGATGGGAATCTCCAATTGGTCAATTTGATTGTGGAACAAATGTTGCATCAGGAAATGGCCCAGAAAACATGAATGTGAATGGGGGTGTAACAAGAGCTTCTTACTCTCCTTCTGATTTTCATTTAATTGAACTTAATTCGGCGCCAAATCCAGCTTGGAATGTAAATTACAATGGTTGGAATAGATTAGATGTTCCACCAACTTCTGGTGCTGGGATTCATCATCCTGATGGGGATATTAAAAAAATTGCAGTAACAACAACTCCTTATACTACAAGTTCTTTTGGAGGTTCACCTATGAATCACTGGCATGCAATCTGGTCTGAAGGTGTTACTGAAGTAGGTTCTTCTGGTTCTCCACTTTTTGATCAAAACCGTCGAATAGTTGGTCAACTTCATGGAGGTGCTTCAGGATGTTTTTCAAGCGATCAATCAGATGAATATGGAAAATTTAGTGCTTCATGGATTGGTGGTGGAACAAATTCTACCCGTTTAAGTAATTGGTTGGACCCACAAAATACTGGACTTGAATTTGTTGATGCTGATGTGACGAATAATTTAGATCCATATTTTGCAGGAAATGTAATCGGAATCGAAAACACATTGTGTACAGGAAATATTCAACCAAAAGTTGTTTTAACAAATGGTGGAAGTAATTTAATGACAACAGCAACAATTAGTTATTCTATTGATGGGGTAAATTACACTTACGATTGGACTGGTAGTATAGGTCTTTATGAATCCGATACCGTGATATTAAATCAAGTAACGCTTAATAGCGGTTCTCATACTTTTATAGCTGAGGTTTTAGATCCAAATGGAACGATTGATGAAAACATGAACAATAATGTTTTAACAAAAAATTTCAATACAATAGTTGGAGGTGTAAATTTAGTTTTGACCTTGAATTTAGATTGTTATGCGAGCGAAACTTCGTGGGAAATTGTAGATCAAAATAGCGTTTCATTGTTTCAAGGAGGATCATATACCGAAACAAATCCAGTGACAAACTCGATTATTAACGAAAATGTGTGTTTAGTAGAAGGAGAATGCTATGATTTCTTTATTCGCGATACATACGGTGATGGTATGACAAGTAACGCTAATAATTGCGCAGATGGTAGTTATTATTTAAGTAATTCAAATAACGATACATTGGTTCAGTTACTTCAAAGTGAAGCAAATTTTCAATTTGAAAATGTCAAAAATTTCTGTGTTGGAAGTGCTAATTTCACTGATGCAGCTCTTGTAAATTCAGTTTTAGGAGTTGAAAATTTCATTTGCACGTCAACTATTCAACCTGAAATTATTTTATTAAATGGTGGAACTGTTGACTTAACGACTGCCACAATTGATTTCAATTTAGATGGAACAAATTACTCTTTCAGTTGGACAGGAAATATTCCTGCGGGAGAATCTGATACAGTGCCACTTCAATCTATTGCTGTTTCTGGATCCACACATTTATTTACTGCAACAGTTAACAATCCAAATGGAAATGTGGATGGAAATTTGACTAATAATGATATTGCTAAATCATTTTCATCCATTATTGGTGGAACGAATTTAGTTTTGTTGATGAATTTAGATTGTTTTGCAATACAAACTTCTTGGGAAATTGTAGATCAAAATTCAACTAGTTTGTTTCAAAGTCCTGTATATCAATCACAAGCAACTGCCTACACAATGACTCATAATGTATGCTTAAATAATGGCTGTTACAATTTTAAAATTTATGATTCTAATAATGATGGTTTAACAAGCTCAACGTGTGATTCAGGAAGTTATTCTCTTACTTTACAAAACAATACTGTTGTAGTTCAATTAACGCAAGCGGAAGCAAGTTTTGGAAATTCAAATACTAAAAATTTCTGCATTGGAAATACCGGGTTAACAGATTTAACTTCAGAAAATCAAATCTCAATTTTCCCAAATCCTTCAGCGACCGAATTTAATATTGCTTCAAATCAAGAGATTTTAGACATTGAAATTTTTGATTTAACAGGAAAATTAATTGCTTCAAAAACAAACATTCATTCAATGAATTATAAAACAGATTCTAATTTAAACAATGGAATTTATTTAGTTAAAATTGTAACTGAAAACGGATCTTCAATTCACAAAATTGTGAAGGAATAAATTTATAATCATACTTTTTGAAACCGATATCACTTTTTTGATGTCGGTTTTTTTGTAAAAATAAGTTTTATATTCAGTAAGCTTTTAAAGTGCTTAAAAACGAATGTTTATTTTTCTTAAGTCTGAATCCTTTTGATTTGTTTTGCATTGACCAGTGCCTTTTTAAAAAGATTCTAACAATTTATACATTCTCCAAAAAAAACTTTTGCTAAAACGATATTATTTTACTACTTTTGCATTCTCAAAAATAGGAAAAAAATAAGATGTCTCAAGGTATCAAAATATTTGCTGGTCGTGCTTCAATTTCAATTGCTGAAAAAATAGCGAAATCTTACGGTACACACCTAGGAGATGTTAAGGTTCAGGAGTTTAGTGATGGCGAATTTCAACCTTCTTTTGAAGAAACTGTTCGTGGTCAAGATGTATTTATTGTTCAATCAACAATTCCACCTTCTGACAATTTATTTGAATTATTGTTAATGGTGGACGCTGCAAAAAGAGCTTCCGCCAGAAAAATTGTTGCTGTAATTCCTTATTTTGGTTTTGCACGACAAGACAGGAAAGACAAACCAAGAGTTGCAATTGGTGCAAAATTGGTTGCAAATATGTTGATAGCTGCTGGAGTAGGTCGTGTTATTACGATGGATTTACACGCAGATCAAATACAAGGATTTTTTGAAGTTCCAGTTGATCATTTATTTGCATCAACAATCTTTTTTGCTGAAATTGAGAAACTCAATACGGGGAATTTAATCATGGCTGCACCAGATGCTGGAGGAACAAAAAGAGCAAATTCTTACGCTAAAAAATTAAATATTGGTTTGGCAATTTGTCACAAACATAGAAAAGTTGCAAACGAAATTGCAGAAATGACTGTGATTGGTGATGTCGCAGGTAAAGACGTTATCTTAATTGATGACATGTGTGATACAGCAGGGACATTAACAACTGCTGCAAATTTATTCCTTGAAAAAGGAGCTTTAAGTGTTCGTGCATTTTGCACTCACGCAGTGCTTTCTGGTCCAGCTTACGAAAGAATCGAAAGTTCTAGTATTACAGAATTAATCGTAACAGACACTATTCCATTAAAAAAAGTAAGCAGCAAAATACGTGTTTTGCCAACACACGAACTTTTTTCAGATGTTATCAAAAGATTGATTAACAATGAGTCGATAAGTTCACATTTTATAATTTCGTAAATGACATTGCTCTGGTTAAATAGTCAAGGCATATTAATAAATAAAAAATAAATAAAAATGAAAGTAGCACAATTGAGCGGTTCGTTGCGTACGAGCGTAGGGAAGAAAGATGCTAAGGCATTGAGAAATGAAGAAAGAGTACCATGTGTATTGTATGGTCAAGGAACACAAACTCATTTTTCTGCAACTAAATTAGACATCGAAAGACTAGTTTTCACTCCAGAAGTGTATCAAGTTGAAATTACAGTTGATGGTAAAAAATCAAAAGCAATTATCAAAGACTTACAGCAAGATCCAATTAAAGGAACAGTGAGGCACATTGATTTTTATGAATTAGATGATACAAAACCAGTTAAAGTTGGTTTGCCAGTTCGTTTAACAGGTGCATCTCGCGGTGTATTAGCTGGAGGTAAATTATTACAAGTATTTAGAAAATTAACGGTTGTTGGTTTACCAAATGCATTACCAGAAGCAATTACAATTGATATTTCAAAATTACGTATCGGTCAATCAATCCGTGTGGGAGCAGTTGAAACAGAAGATATGAAATTTTTGGAAGCAAAAAATGCAGTTGTTGTCTCTGTTAAAATGGCTCGTGGTGCTTCTAAAGGTGCCGACGATGATATTGAAGACGAAGAAGAGGCTTAATTTTAGCTTTATAATATTAAAATCCCGATTTGATTCTTTCAAATCGGGATTTTTTTTGGATTAAAGAAAATATTGATTTATAAATTCAAATATTTTTCTAACTTTGTTGAACTAATAGTATGACAGTAAAAAAAAACATAGCAGTAATTGGTGGAGGAAGCTGGGCTACAGCCTTAGTGAAGATTCTAGCAAATAATTTAGATTGCGTAAATTGGTGGATGCGTTCCGGTGATGCGGTTGAGCATATTACAAAGTTTAAGCACAATCCAAAATATTTGCAATCAGTTGAATTTGATTTGAATAAATTAAATATATCAACTAATTTGGAAGCAATTATTGCTCCTGCTGATATTGTAATTATCGCAACTCCTTCTGCTTTTTTAAATTCTTTATTCGAAAATATTTCACCTAAATTATTTGATGGGAAAGTGGTTTTTTCTGCCGTAAAAGGAATTATTCCAGAACACAATGCTATTCCGGCAAGGTTTATTCATAAATCTTTAGGAGTTCCATATAGTAAAATTGGAATTATTTGTGGCCCTTGTCATGCGGAAGAAGTTGCTTTAGAGCGCCTTTCTTATTTAACAATTGCTTGTCAAGACGACAAAGTTGCTCAAAACATGGCAGATATTCTTGCCTGTCGCTTTATTAAAACCACTATCTCGGATGATTTATTCGGAACAGAATTATCAGCAGTTTTAAAAAACGTATATGCGATTGCTTCCGGAATTTGTGCAGGTTTGGGATATGGAGATAATTTTCAATCTGTTTTAATTGCAAATGCGATTCAGGAAATTGAAAATTTCATTGATGAAGTAAGTCCGATTCACCGTGATGTTAAATCAAGTGCATATCTTGGCGATTTATTGGTTACTGCTTATTCCAAGTTTTCTAGAAATAGAACTTTTGGATATATGATTGGAAAAGGATATTCTGTGAAAACAGCACAATTGGAAATGGATATGATTGCTGAAGGATATTATGCTGTAAAATGTGTGATGGAAATAAACAAAAAATTCCAAGTTGAAATTCCAATTGTTGAAGCAGTTTACAACATTTTATATGAAAGAATTTCACCAGTTATTGAAATGCGAATTTTAACTGATAAATTGGTTTAAAAGTATAATTCTCTTTTTTTTCAGCAAAGATTTCTTAAAATTCTCGTCCAAACGATATTTAACAATTCATTCAATCAATTTTATAGGGAATTTCATCTTTTAATTGAAATTGTACTGCGCCTTTTGATCTTTTGAAAGGTTTTATTCTTCGTCAAAAAAAGCAAAAGAACTTAGGGCTGGATATGGATCCTGCTGTTTTCATAAATTGTAAAATACACCAATGCTCATTGAAATTTGCAGGAGGTCATTTGAAATAAAATCACTTTTATAGCACCAGGAGCATTTTTTAAAATGATTTTTCGAATATTTTTTAAGATTACATGACGAGAATTATCGAAATTGGCAATATATTCATCCACATTTGCGAAAGCCTTCTTTCCATTTACCATTATTTTTCTTCCAAAATATCTTTAAGATTTTTTAAACTAACTTCTAAATCATTTCCCAATAATTTTTCCATGTTTAAAATTAAGAGCATAAAATTCATAGGATAATTCATTTTGCTGTCCATTCCCCAAATTACTTTTGTTTGATTTTCAGAATTAGATTCAAGCATAAAGAGAGTTTTTGCTAATCCTCTAAACGGTTTCTCAAAACGAACCTCAACATCAATTAGTTTGTTGGTTTCAAGACTTTTGATTTCTTGTTCTCCTTTTCCAGCAGTTTTATTCAAACTATCCCAAGCGTAAATAAAACCAACATTTCCATCTGTTCCAGTTAAAGTTTTTTTCATAGTTGGATCAGTCATAACCCATTTACTGAATTTTTCTTGGTTTACAAGATGTCTTAAATAATCATAAACTTCGCTAATTGGTTTATCAATATTAATTTCTTTACGAATGGAATAATCTTTTTTAACGAAAAGAGCTATGACTAAAATTAAGGCAATAATTCCGAAAATAATCCCTGTGATTATCAGTAAAATATACATAATTTAGTGTTTTTAAATGAAATTATAAATTAGTTTCAAATATAAAAAAATAATTTATATAATTCACAGATTATGACTTTTGTCATGCGGTAAAGCCGTTCGTTTTTTGTAAATTTACAAGATGGAAATATATTTATTCAACAGAGTATTTATAGCTTGTTTTTTACTTTCTTTATCCGCTTGCTCAAAGAAAGCAGAATCTATAAAAGTTAATTTTGGTACGATTACGGAATCTGTTTATGCTTCTGGAATTATTAAAAGTCAAAATCAATATCAGGTTTTTGCTCCTGTCAATGGAATTTTAGAAACAATTTTTGTTGCTGAAGATGATTATGTAAATAAAGGTCAAGTTCTATTCGTTATTTCAAATGAAATCTCCAAATTATCTAGAGAAAATGCACAATTACTCGCAAATTTCAATGATTTTGAAGGGAATTCTAATAAGTTAAAGGAATTGAAACTAAACATTGATTTTTCAAAAAACAAAATGCTTTTAGATTCAATTAATTTCAAGAGACAAAAATCACTTTTTGAAGAGAAAATTATTTCGAAATCTCAATTCGAGCAAAGTGAATTGCTTTTTCAAAATTCAAATACACAATATAACAGTTCTTTGATAAAATATAGTGATTTGAAAAAGCAATTAAATTTTTCCGATGAACAAGCAAAAAGGAATTTGCAGATTTCAGAAAAATCGGAAAGTGACTTTATTATTAAAAGTGAATTAAGGGGAAAAGTTTACAGCATTCTCAAGGAAAAAGGCGAAATGGTAAATACGCAGACACCAATCGCAGTTGTTGGACGGGCTTCAGATTTTTTAATTGAAATGCAAATTGATGAAAATGATATTGTAAGAATAAAAAAAGGACAAAAAATAATTATTCACATGGATAGTTATAAAAGTAAAACCTTTGAAGCTGTTGTTGTAAAAATCAATCCTTTTCTAAATGAACGTTCTAAAACATTTACTGTTGAGGCAAAATTTGTGAATATGCCGGAAGTTTTGTATCCAAATTTATCTTTGGAAGCCAATATTATTATTTTTGAACAAAATAATACCATTACTATCCCGCGAAAATATTTGATTGACAATAATTTTGTCATGAAAAAATCGGGCGAAAAAGTTAAGGTTAGAAAGGGATTACTGGATTTTGAAAAAGTTGAGATTCTTTCAGGAATTACAAAAAATGACTATTTGATTATTCCTGTTGAATGAAATTAGGATTAAAATCAAATATCGCAAAGTCTTTATTATTAGCGAGATGGAAACAAACTTTGGTTGCCGCAATTGGCGTAACTTTTAGTATCACAATGTTTATCACTTTATTGAGTTTCATGAATGGCTTGAATGATTTGTTGGACGGATTAATTTTGAACAGAACTCCACACATTCGACTTTTTAAGGAAATAAAACCATCAGAATATCAAGCAATTAATTTGAGTCAAGAGTATAAAAAAAGTCAAAACTTTATTCGTTCAATAAAACCTGCCAAGAGTAAAAATGAATTGAGGAATTACGAAGCAATTGTTCAAACCTTAAAAAATGATAAGCGTGTATTGGGTTTTGCACCTAAAATTGTTGCTCAAATATTTTACAACGTCGGAGCGACGGATTTAACGGGAGTAATTAACGGGGTTGAACCAGAAGAAGAAAACCGCTTGTTTAAATTTAGTGAATACATTGTTGAGGGAAATTACATTGATTTGAAAAACATTCCAAATAGTGTTATTTTAGGAAAAGGCTTGGCTCAAAAAATGTTAACTGAAATGGGCGCTATTGTTCAAGTTACGACTGCACAAGGACAAATTGTCAAATTGAAAGTTGTTGGTTTTTTTCAATCTGGTTTGCAAGAATTGGATAAAGTTCAAAGTTATGCTTCTATCAAAACAACGCAAAAATTATTAGGAAAATCAACAAATTATGTGAGCGATTTACAAATAAAATTAAATGATATGACCATTGCTCCAGCCTTAGCAAAAGAATATCAAGCGATTTTTGACGTTGATGCTGAAGATATTCAGACAGCAAATTCACAATTTGAAACAGGTAGCTCCATTCGTACTTTGATTTCTTATGCCGTTGGAATAACACTTTTAATAGTTGCAGGTTTTGGAATTTATAATATTTTAAACATGATGATTTTTGAAAAAATGGATTCAATTGCAATTTTAAAAGCGACTGGATTTTCTGGAAATGATGTAAAATCAATTTTTATTCGAATTGCGCTAACAATTGGTTTAGTTGGAGGATTATTCGGTTTACTATTTGGTTTTTTGTTAACAGCGGTCATTGATCAAATTCCGTTTGATACAGAATCTCTGCCTACAGTTAAAACTTTCCCGGTGAGATATGACCCAAAGTATTACATTATTGGAGCCTTATTTTCCATCATAACAACTTATTTTGCTGGATTTTTTCCAGCTCGAAAAGCAAGTAAAATAGATCCAGTAATCATCATTCGAGGAAAATAATGAAAGAAATTGTTTTAGAAGCCAGAAATATTTCCAAAGAATTTCATGATCCAGTGACAATTCAAATTTTGAATAACGTAAATTTTAAAATTTATAAAAAAGAATTTGTTTCTGTTATTGGGAAATCTGGATGCGGAAAATCAACACTTTTATACATATTGTCAACCATGGACACAGAATATACGGGAGAACTGTTGGTTGATGGAATGAGTATGAAAAATAAAAAAGAAGCGCAACTTGCTTTGATTAGAAATGAAAAAATTGGATTTGTTTTTCAATTTCATTACTTATTAAACGAATTTTCTGTTTTGAGAAATGTGATGCTTCCAGGATTGAAATTAAATAAATATTCAGAGCAAGAAATAGAGCAACGAGCAATTGAAAAATTACGTATTTTAGGCATTGATAAGGAAGCTCTCAAGAAACCGAATCAACTTTCTGGTGGACAAAAGCAACGTGTGGCAATAGCGCGTGCATTGATTAATGATCCTTTAATTATAATGGGTGATGAGCCTACAGGAAATTTAGACAAGAAAAATGCGAATATTGTTTTTGATGTTTTCAAAGAATTGACTCACTCATTTAATCAGACATTGTTAATTGTTACCCATGATCAAGAATTTGCTCAAAATACGGATAGAATTATAGAAATGGAAGATGGTAGAATTATTAAGCAATAATGATTTGACAATTTTTATGCTTTTATAACATCATTTAAAAATCAATAGACATCATTTATTAACTAAAAGCTCTCCGCGTTTCATTTATTGAAAATAGTTTAAAGAAGAAATCATATCTTACATCAAGTTTAGTTTAAATAGTAATTTTATTTAGATCTAAGCTAACCAATCTCGGGGTTAAAGTCAAAAAACTGATTCAATGATTTGCAGTTTTGTAGCAATTTTTATTCATAATAATTAGTCAGTTTTGTTTGAGTTTTTTTAAGTTTTTTGTAAAAATTTTCCTCAAATAAGATCTTCTTCTTGATTCTTTTAAATCGACATTAAGTCATCAGCGTTATATTTTTGATTGTTTAAAAGTGTAAAGCGAGTGAGTCTGGTTTTAGTTTTAATTTGAATTAGAAAGGAATTGCTGCTAATTGAATTTAAAAGGAATCGTTCGGAAACTGTTAAATGCTTTTTCCACCAACAAAAGACTAAAAATAATTGATCATCTTGAATCGACGAATAGAAAGTAAAGTTGTGGAGTTTTAGGGTTAAAATTTTACATCATTGTGAAGCTTCTTTTCTTTGTTTTTTAGCCGTAAAATATAAACCTTGCGTAAAAAGAACCTTACTTCTTTTGCAGTACCTTTTGCTATTTTGCGTTTAAATCAGATCGCTCCTTGAATCTTTTTCACCAAGGCATTTATATCCACTGCTCCACTTTGTCTCCACAAAATTTCACCAGATTTAAATAATACAAATGTTGGAACACCGCGTACTTTGAATTTATCACTAATATCTTGATTTTTGTCTACATCAATTTTAAGAATGCGTACTTTTGGTCCCATTTTAGCTTTCAACTGGTCTAAAACCGGCATCATTGTTTGGCAAGGTCCGCACCAAGTGGCATAAAAATCAACCAAAGTTGGAATTTCTGATTGAACTATCTCTTTAAACTTGCTCATATGTTTTAATCTATAAATAGTATAACGTGCAGATTTGAACTTTTTAAAAGTTCATTATTTTGAGGCATCATATTTTGAGAAAAAATTCATCCATATCATGCGACTTAATCTAAACGTTAGTGGCGCTAAAATTACTATTCCAACAGAAATTGCAACTATATAAATCCAAGAACTTGCAGCTGGATAAATTACAAAAGTTAAAACAAAAATTGCCACCGAGAAAGCAACTGTTAAGGCATAACTCGAATACATTGCACCTGTCCAATAACCTGGTTCTCTTTCAAATTTGTGCCCACAATGAGAGCAATTTGTTGGCATTTTACCCATGTTTTTAATATCGTAAATACTTTTAGCTAAAAAAGCATCTCCTTTGCGACAAACAGGACATTTTCCTTTTAAAATACTAGTTAATAATGAAACTTTCATGGTACAAAGATAAGTGTTTCCTTTGCAAAGAAATATGATTTTTATCAGTTCATTTGTAACTGATATTACAAAAAAACAAAATTTCCTAGAAAATTGATTGTTTTGTTATATATTTAAGCTCTAAAATTTAAAATCATGAAATCATTTCAGATAAAATCTTTTGAAGAATATCAAGAAAAATATACTTTAAGTGTTTCAAATCCAGATCAATTTTGGGGAGAAATTGCTGAAAATTTTAAATGGCAAAAAAAGTGGGATAAAGTTTTAGAATGGAATTTTAGTGAGCCAAAAATTGAATGGTTTAAAGGTGCAAAATTAAACATTACTGAAAATTTACTTGATGTTCATTTAGAGAAAAATGCAAACAAAAAAGCAATTATATGGGAACCTAATATTCCAAGTGATGAAGCAGTGGTTTATACATATAAAGATTTATACCATAAAGTCTGTGAATTTTCAAATGCATTAAAATCAATCGGAATTAAAAAAGGTGATCGCGTTTGTATTTATTTACCAATGATTCCTGAATTGGCAATTGCAGTTTTGGCTTGCGCGCGAGTTGGCGCCATTCACTCTGTAATTTTTGCTGGATTTTCTGCATCTGCTTTGGCGGATCGAGTTAATGATGCAGAAGCCACTTTGGTTATCACAGCTGATGGAATGAGTCGTGGAGCAAAATTAATTCCTTTGAAATCAGTTGTTGATGAAGCTTTAGAAAATTGTTTTTCAATCAAAAACACAATTGTATTTCCTTGTATTAAAAGCGAAATTTCGATGAAAGAAAATCGAGATTTATGGTGGAATGATGTGCTCTCTGGTCAATCAAATGAATGTCCAGCAGAATTGATGGATTCTGAAGATATGTTATTCATTTTATATACTTCCGGATCGACAGGAAAACCAAAAGGTGTTGTTCACACTTGCGGGGGTTACATGGTTTATACAGCTTATTCATTTCAAAATGTGTATCAATATCAGCCAGAAGACGTATATTGGTGCACTGCAGATATTGGCTGGATTACAGGCCATTCTTATATTTTATACGGTCCATTATTAAGTGGTGCAACAAGTATTATGTTTGAAGGAATACCAACATATCCTGACGCAGGAAGATTTTGGCAAATTGTTGAAAAATACAAAGTCAACCAATTTTTAACTGCACCTACTGCAATACGTTCATTGATGGGCTATGGTGAGAAATACGTAAATAATTACAATCTAGCTTCTTTAAAGGTAATAGGAACTGTTGGAGAACCAATAAATGCAGAAGCTTGGCATTGGTATCATGAACATGTTGGAAAAGGAAATTGTCCAGTTGTAGATAATTGGTGGCAAACAGAAACGGGTGGAATTATGATTTCTGGCTTAGGAAATTTATCTCCTTTGAAACCAACTTTCGCAGGTTACCCGCTTCCTGGTATTCAACCAGTTTTGTTAGATCAAGAAGGAAAAGAAATTCAAGAGCATGATGTGGAAGGTTATTTATGTGTGAAAGCTCCGTGGCCATCTATGTTGCGAACAACTTATGGAGATCACGAAAGATGTCGTCTAACTTATTTTTCACATTACGATGGATATTATTTTACAGGAGATGGTGCAAAACGTGACGAAGATGGAATGTACAGAATCATTGGTAGAATTGATGATGTAATAAATGTTTCGGGTCACCGTTTTGGAACAGCTGAAATTGAAAATGCCATAAATGAAAATGATTTAATCATTGAATCGGCTGTTGTTGGTTATCCTCATCCTGTGAAAGGTCAATCGATTTATGCATTTGTTGTATGCGAACACGCTTATGAAAATGCAGATGATGCACGCAAAAGTATTTTAAATACCGTAACAAAAGAAATTGGAAAAATTGCTTTACCGGAAAAAATTCAATTCGTTTCAGGTTTGCCAAAAACACGTTCAGGTAAAATTATGAGAAGAATTTTAAGAAAAATTGCTGAAGGTGATACCACAAATTTAGGTGATACTTCAACTTTACTAGACCCTTTAGTGGTTGATGAAATTGTGAAAAATGCAATTTAAAGTTCGAATATAAAGTCTTCCTGTGTCGTTATTTTAAGTGAAAAATTTGTCATTTACACAAGTAAACTCCAAAATTTTCACTTTTAAAATGCCTAAAAAGAAGACTTTATATTCAAACTTTGTTTAATTTGAAATGGCAGTAAAAAAGATGCTGTAGTAGAAAAAGCAGAGCTTTTGAAGAACCAACGATAGTGCAGAGATAAATATTTGTAAAGACGGATGATTCCGATAGCTATCGGAACCGTCGTAAAAACTAAAAATTATCTTGTTTTTGGCGTGTGTTTTTGTTTAAAAACCATGACAAAAACAAATCTTATTTCTTAACTTTGCATCATGACAAATCCAATCGGTGTTTTTGATTCTGGCTACGGAGGTTTGACAATTCTTACAGAATTAAAAAATAAACTTCCAAACCATGATTTCCTTTATTTGGGAGATAATGCCCGAACACCGTATGGAACTCGTTCATTTGAAGTTGTTTATGAATTTACATTGCAAGCAGTTGAATATTTATTTTCGCAAGGTTGTGAATTAGTCATTCTTGCTTGTAATACTGCTTCTGCAAAAGCTTTACGCAGTATTCAGCAAAATGTGTTGCCGTTAAAATATCCTGAGAAAAGAGTTTTAGGAGTGATTCGACCAAGTTCTGAAATTATTGGTAATTATTCCAAAACAAAAAACATAGGGATTTTTGCTACAGAAGGAACGGTGAAATCAGAATCTTACTTGATTGAAATTGAGAAATTTTTCCCAGAAATAATGGTAACACAACACGCATGTCCAATTTGGGTTCCGTTGATTGAAAATTCTATTCACGAAACATTAGGAGGAAAGTGGTTTGTAGAAAATGACATTAAATTATTGTTAGCGAAAAATTCAAAAATCGATACCATTTTATTGGCATGTACTCATTATCCTTTGCTTGCAAAAATCATTCAAGAAATTCTTCCAGAAAACGTAAACCTCATTTCTCAAGGCCAAATTGTCGCTAAAAGTTTAGTTGATTATTTGCAAAGACACCAAGAAATAAATGATAAATGCTCCAAAAATTCAAAAATTGAATTTCTCACAACAGAAAACCACTTGGATTTTGATAAAAAAGCATCTCAGTTTTTCTCAGAAATTGTGAGTTCAAAAACGGTGAGGTTGGGGTGATTATTTGTTTTAGAGACTAATTGATAGTTTTCTAAAATTGATCTTCTTTATTTTTCCGTTCAAAATAAACTTTTGTAAATTGGTTTAAATTATCATTGGAATTAGGATTGCAGTTGATTCTTCTTTAATTTTAATCTCTTAATTTTATTAGGAAATTTTCATTCGAATTTGGATTTAAAAAACTCATAACTCCCAAATTAATACTCACAATTCGTCAATTCCCACTTCATCCCCTCTCAAAATCCTCAATCTTTTTCTGGCTTCTGCGGTATATAAACTTCCCTTATATTCAAATAGAATTTTTTTGTACATTTCTATTGCTTTTTCTTTTTCGACTAGGTTTACTTCATAAATTGTCGCCAGTTGGAAAACAGCATCATCAGCCAAAATATCATCACCGTGTATTTTTAATAAATCAGTTAAGAAAACTATTGCTTCATTCCATTTTCCCTGTTGCTGCATTGCTTGTGACTTTCTCAACAAGATTTCATCCGCCAAACCATGGTATGGAAATGCTTTTACGATTGTATCATAAAGTTCAAATGCTTTGTCGTATTGATGTTGTTCAAGAAGTAAATCCGCCAGGGCAAATTTACTCATAGCAGTAAAGTTGCTATCCAATCCATAATTGTCTGTGATCAAAATAGAAAGTTTCATCGCATCATTTGCAATCAATTTCGTGGTCGATTCTTTTAAAATATCTAATTGAGATTGCGCAAATTTAAAATCTCCATCGTAATAAAAGATACGCGCATTTTTGAATTTCGCTTCAAAACCAATTGGTTCAAATTTAAAATCTTTATCGATTTGCATATATAACAAAGACGATTCCCAAATTTCATCTTGAATGACATAAATATCTGCCAAAAGCATTTTTAATTCTGCTGATTGAATACTCGTTAATCCAGCCAAAGCCAATGCTTTTTTTAGTGTTTCGACCGCTTTTGGAGTTTTGTTTCCATAAAATGCTAAAATATATGCGTATTGTTTTACGATTTCAATCGAGTTTCGGCTAATTCCCAAACGAGTAATAACTTGATTAAATTCATTTAAAGTTTCTTGAACTTCATTTTGAGCATAATTTCGTTGCTCTGTAATTTCAATGTAGCGAGAATTTAACATGGCAAATTCCGCGGAATAATAAAACTGTTTGTCTTCACCCAATGAAACAACATACTTGTAAGCCAATCTTGCAGCCTCATAATTTTTGTTTTGCAAACACATATTTCCAATTTCCAAAACGCGAATTCCTTCTCCATTTTCTCTTTTATCCAAAGCTTGAGCTTGAATTATCGCAGAATTAAATTGTTTTTTCTGGATTAATAGCCAAATTAACATTTCTGAATATACAAAATCGTTTGGTTTTTTTTGAACTTTCGTCAATAATTTTTCCTTCAATAAATCTGTTTCTTTGTTTTCTTCAAGGGAAAAATCAATGTAACGAGCCAAAGAATTTTGAACCATGTCGATACTAGAAGAATTGGATTCCAATAAATTCAAATATTCTTCAATCATTTTATCCGTTTCCTTATTCAAAATATACATTTCAGCAAATTGAATGTTCAGAGGAAAATCGTTTTTTAAAGTTTTTCGTCCTTTTTGCAAGGCTTCCATTGCTAAATCATTTTTATTAGCGGTTCTCAAAGCTTGATAAAGTGGAAGAATTGAATAGGATGAAGGCGCAAATTCATCAATTAAATCCTTGTAAATTTTCAATGATTCTTTTGGTTTTTCGGTTTTCTGATAAAAATCAGCCAACATGATTGGATATTCAAAATCATCTTTATTCGCTGCAAGCTGTTTTTTGAGAATTTTCTCGGCATCCTTATTGTTAGAAGTATTTAACAAACAATCATATAATCTTTTGAAATTAAATTTGCTATTTTCCTTCGAATAAACCTTTTGACAATAAGGCAATGCTTTTTCAAATTCTCCGTTATTGAAGTAAAATTGAGCCAATTGTGAGTCCGTTCCCTCTTGAGTCAACGAAAAATTGATACAAAAAAGGATTAAAAAAATACCTAAAAAGTGATTTAGTGTTTTCATTTTTTTAGAAGACTTAAAGAAAATGCAGTTAATTCTGAATGTAATTTATTAAAAGATATTAAACTTTCACTTTGTGAAGAAACGTAGTCTTTTAGAATTAGGTTTAATTGATTGACTTTGTTTCTCTCGAATGAAATGTATTCATCATACTTTTTAATTTCTCCAGCACCTGATTCTATATCTGTTTTTAACTTTTTTAAAGTTTCAGACTCTTCCTTTGTTCCTCTTTCAAGTTGGTTGTAATATTTACCTGCGTGTTTTAACTTTTTCCTAACTGTTTTATATTCATTAATTTTATCAGCCTTTTGCCTATCAATGGTATCAGAAACATAATTGTGCTTAATCCTAAATTCAACTTCTCTAACCTTGAAAATTATATTATCAATCGTGTCTATTTTATTTTTGTAAAAAACTTCCCTTATGCTGTCATTTGTTTTTTGCAATGCATTTAGTTTCGTTATTTGTTCATCTTTTTTTAAGTCTTGACATGAGAGCAAAAATAAAATTGAAAGTAAGCTTATGTAAATTTTCATTGTATTTTTCTTTTAAGAATCAAAAATATGCAAATACTTTCGTTTTACAATATATTTTAACAAGAATTTGATTTTGCTGCGCTTTTTACTTATTCAGATATCAATTTTTCGTTTTGAAGTTTCTTAAGACTTATTTTCGCTTGTTCAGAATAAAATTCATTTTCTGAAATTATTTGATTTAAATTTAATTCAGCTTTTTTATATTCCTTTTGAGAAATCAATGTTTTTGTAGCATACCAAAATGCTTCTTGGTTGAAGTTTGTGAATTCATTACGTAAGCATTTTTCAAATAATTCACTTGCTTTTTGGAATTCCCCTAAATTATAATAGCACAAACCGCCATAAAAATTAGCATTTAAATCTTCTGGATAAGTTTTTAGAATTTCCTCAAAGCGAATTAAAGATTTTTTGTAATTTCCTTTCGAGAAAAGTTCTATTGTTTTTGTGATATAATCAATATAAGGAATATCAACTTGTTTCCAACCTAATTCCTCGATTTCGATATTCTTTTTTTCAAAATTCGCTGGCAATCCGGTAATTACTATTTGTTCAACTTTAATCGATGGTTTATTTCTATATTTCCTGTAATCCACTAATAAAAGTTCTTTGATATACATTTCTTTTGCATTCCGAATTCTTTTTTCAAGTATTACAGAATTTTCGGGTTTGTTTATTTTTTCTGCTTCGTTTGTTTCAATAGAAGGAATTTCTGTTTTTTGATCTTTGTTTATTTCATTTTTTTCATCATTAATCAATGATTCTGTTTTTTTATTTGAAAAATCTATTTTTATAGTTTTTGCAACAATTCTCCTTTTTTTTGGAATTTGCTTCAATGAACTAATTTCATTTGGTATTTCAAGGTCTGTTTTTTCAATAGCGTGTTTTTGTTCATTTTTTGTGTTTTCAACAACTTTTTCTTTTTCAGTTTGAATTGAATTTGAGTAAATAAAAAGGGAGGAAATAATCAAAATTAATGCACCTATATATATACGGTATTTTACGAAGGCATTTTTTGAAGTAGAATAACGTTTGTCTAATTTATCCATCAACAATATGTGAGAATTGTTTTTGCTCCATCCATCCATTGAATCTTTGTCAAAGTCGTCTTTCATTTCAATATCCAGACCTTTTTGAAAATTCGATATATCCTCTCGCGTAATGTTTTCTGAAAAATTGGTTTTATTATTTTTCATTTTATAAATTCTTGGTTTTGTAATAATGTGTTTTGTAAGTTTCGTTTTCCGTTTTGAATGTAGCTTTTTACTTTTTTTAATTCTAAATTTAAACTTGAAGCAATTTCCGCGTATGATTTATCTTCGATATAAAATAGTTTGATGCAATCCCCTTGGTCTTTCGTTAAATTTGAAATTGCTTCTTCGAGTAAAAGTAGTTTCTGTTCCTTGCCTTCAGTTTCTTCTGATGTATTAAATTCATTTTGTAATAAATCACTTGAAACGTAAATATATTTATTCTTTCTATGAAATTGCATGCATTCGTTTTTAACCACTTGATACAACCAACTTTTGAAATTTATGATGGAATGTTTAAAAATTTTATCGCCCAATTCTTCAAAAATTTTAGAACAAATGTCTTGTGATTCTGCTTCGTCTTTGATGTATTTAAGGCAAACACCCATTACTAAATGCCCATATCTTTCATAGATCACCCCAAAAGCAAGTTGATTTTTTGACAGTTTAAACTCTTCAATGAGTTCATTGTCATTTAATTGTCTATATTTTTTAGTCTTAAATTGAAACATATCATGCCATAAAGATGCATTTTTTTCTTTGATTCCATAAAATTCCTAAAATAATTCCATATTTTTTCTCTATCTTCATTCTTAATTCATAATTCATAATTCTTTTTGGGCCTTTTCCTGCTTTCCGCTATAGTCTCGTTTATTTTTTAAAAAAAACCAACAAGAGCTGTCGTTGCAATCACGGGCATAATATTTATGTTTTACTGACTATTTATTGTAAACAATGTTATTTACTTTTATTTTTCTGTACATAAGCAATCTTTTCACCTCACATTAATTTCCTTTGTGTCCTTTGTGAAATCTTTGTGCCTTTGTGTTTAAAAAATAATCAATTATAGACTCTCAAAGAAAGAAACTTCACTGTAAAGCCGTAATTTTCTAATTTAAATCCGTAAATTAGCACAAATTAAATTCTCAAAAAATGAAGAAAATTGCTTTTTTAACCTCAGGTGGCGATAGCCCGGGAATGAATGCTTGTATTCGTGCAATTGTTAAAACATGTCTTTTTCATCAAATTACACCTTTTGCAATTTACGATGGTTTTCAAGGAATGATTGAAAATCGAATTGCAGAAATGAAATATGCTGATGTTAATAACATCGTTCAATTAGGTGGTACTATTATTGGTAGTTCGCGCAGTGAACAGTTTCTGCACAAGAAATTCAGAGATATTGCTGTTGCTAATTTGAAAAAGCTGAATATTGATGGTTTAATTGTGATTGGTGGTGACGGCACGTTTACTGGTGCAACAATTCTTTCTAAGGAAATGAAAATTCCTATTATTGGCATTCCAGGAACAATTGATAATGATATTTTTGGTACAGATCACACCATTGGTTATGACACCGCGCTCAATACCATTATTAATTCGGTTGATAAAATTCGAGATACAGCAAATAGTCATCATAGAATTTTTTTCATTGAAGTTATGGGGAGACATTCTGGTTGTATAGCATTAAATGCCGCACTTGCGTCTGGTGCCGAATCTGTTCTTTTACCTGAACACATTACCGATATCGAAAAATTGGCTTTACAGATTGTCGATCAACACAAAGGTTTGCGAGCTAGTATTATTATTGTTGCAGAAGGGGACGATGAAGGCGGCTCTTTAGAAATTATAAAAAAAATAAAACCCTATTTAAGTCAATATGATTTAAAATCTACTGTTTTAGGTCATATTCAGCGAGGTGGAAGTCCTTCAGCTTTTGATAGAATTCTTGCGACGAAAATGGGAGCCTACTCTGTAGATCTTTTAAAAAATAAATCTTCAAATGTAATAATAGGATGTAAAGGTGACAATTTGGTGACAACTTTGATTAAAGACGGAATAAATTTCAAAACTCGCGATATAAACATTGATAATTTAGATTTATTAAAAAAAATGTTAACCTTAAACTGATTGATTTTTAGTTATTTATTTATCATGTTAATTTTTTATTAAAGAAACGTTGTTAAAAAGCTTGTTAAAGTAAAAAGAGTGTTTATCTTTGCACTCGCAATTGAGAAAACGTTTTCAAAAGTCGAATGTTGAAAAGTAAAATAAATAATCAAAAAAGATTTAATTTTTTTCATA
>CANLGD010000004.1 GCA_947490145.1 Flavobacteriia bacterium | reverse complement strand
AGCCATCAATTTTCTGAAATAGGAACCTATCAAATTACAGCTATTGTTCAATTTGATTGCTATACAGACACTATCACTGAAAACATCACCTTGTTTAATTGCACGGACACCACAACATCGATTCTTACATTTGAATTCCCCAATGTCATCTCAGCCAACAATGATGGAATCAATGATCTTTTTGAAATTGATAATTTACCAGAAAACACAGAATTAATTATTCTTAATCGTTGGGGGAATATCGTTTTCTCCTCAGCGAATTACCAAAACAATTGGGATGGAAAAGATGATTCGGGTAAAACTCTAGTGGATGGAGTTTATAAGTATACATTCACAACCGTATTTGGCAAAAGGGGTCATGGGTTTGTGCATTTAGTTAGGTAACCTCCCCTCCACTGTCAGATCAGATTCTTGTACCGCGCATAATGACACAAACCCTATTTTCTTCAATGTTATTTTTCTGTTAACATGTAGGATCATTCATTCAATTCATTTTAAATTGTGAAACTTTTGAATAATTTCAACATGAAATTCATCTTTTTTATTTGCAATATCTTGCAAAATTTCTTTAATGTGTTCTTGTGTAAAGTTCATATTTGCGTTTTAATGTGTTGCAATTTTAAAATTACAAAATATTTACTTTACACACTTTTTTAGTACAGTATCAATTCATATTTATTAGTGCGTACTTTATATGCTTTTTTGAACAAAAGATTTACACAATAAATTCATTTCATCAAATAAGAATTATGAGATGATTATCAGAGATATTTTCCTTAAATTCAGTTCTCAATTCATAATTCACAAACCTTCCTCATTTTCCTTATCCAAATAGTTCTGAACCAAGTCAATTGCATTTGTTACAACATCGCTTAAAGCTATAATAAAAGTTCCATCTTCTACATTATCAATTGCGTGTTTGATCGCATCAGTTTCTACTGGAATAATTTCGTAAGTTACAGTTTTATCGGCTTCTTGAATTCCGTCTAGTATTAAATTGATAATTTCCTCTTCAGTTCTTCCCCGTAAATATTTTTCTTGACGAATGATGATGTGGTCAAACATTCGTCCTGCAATTAAACCGCATTCCTTTATGTCTTCATCGCGTCGATCACCAACGCCAGCAATGATTCCGATTTTTTTGCTTGCGGAAACACTTTGTAGGTATTCTTCGATTCCTTTGTAACCAGCAGGATTGTGAGCAAAATCGATTAGAACTTTAAATTTTTTGAACTCAAAAATATTCATTCTACCAGGAGTTTGCGCCACGCCAGGAATAAAAGTTTGTAATGACAAACTAATGTCTTCCGTTTTAAAGCCGCTTAAATAACTTGCTAAGGTTGCCGCCAAAACGTTAGCAATCATGAATTTCGCTTTTCCACCTAAAGTTAAAGGAACGTGAGTTGCTCTGTCAACACGAATTTTCCAATCGCCTTTCTTGATGGTAATGTAACCGTTTTCATAAACAGCAACTATTCGTCCTTCTTTTCCTTCTTTCTGAATCAATGGATTTGACTCATTCATGCTAAAATAGGCAATATTACAGGATAATTCTTTCGCAATTTTGATACAATATTCATCGTCAGCATTCAAAATAGCCCAACCATCTTTTTTAACACTTCGCGTAACGGTACTTTTAACTCGTGCTAAATCATCCAAAGTATAAATATCACTTAAACCTAAATGATCTTCTTGAATATTTGTCACAACAGCAATGTCACAGCGACTAAATCCTAAGCCTGAGCGTAAAATTCCTCCACGAGCAGTTTCCAAAACAGCAAATTCAACTGTTGGATCTTTTAAAATGTATTCAGCACTCATAGGACCAGTTGTGTCACCTTTTTCCATCATGTGATTTTGAATATAAATTCCATCAGAAGTTGTGTAACCAACTTTGAAACCATTATTCTTAACAATGTGAGCTATTAAGCGAGTTGTTGTTGTTTTTCCATTTGTACCTGTAACAGCAATAATTGGAATTCTACTCGCTTTGCCCAGTGGATAAAGCATGTCTATCACCGGTGAAGCAACATTTCTAGGCAAACCTTCAGATGGTGCCAAGTGCATTCTAAATCCAGGTGCAGCGTTTACTTCTAAAATCACACCTCCGTTTTCTTTTAAAGGTTGTGTTAAATTTTCAGCCATGATATCAACTCCGCAAATATCTAAACCAATCACGCGAGAAATCCGTTCACACAAGAAAATATTTTCTGGATGCATCATATCTGTTACGTCAACTGACGTTCCACCAGTACTCAAATTTGCAGTTGATTTTAAATAAACAATTTCCTCGTTTTCAGGAACTGTGTCTAAAGTATACTTTAATTTTTCTAATAAATCCAGGGTATCACGATCAACATCAATTTGTGTCAAAACATTTTCATGGCCGTAGCCTCTTCGCGGATCTGAATTTGTTACTTCAATCAAATGTTGAATTGAATCTTTTCCGTTTCCAATCACATGTGCAGGAACACGTTTAGCTGCTGCAACTAATTTATTATCAATGATTAAAACCCTAAAATCAAAACCAGTAATAAATTTTTCAACGATTGTTCTGCGACTATATTTTTGTGCAAATTCCAATCCAGCAACAGCATCTTCCCACTTATTAACATTAATTGAAGCGCCTTTTCCGTGATTTCCATCCAACGGCTTTAAAACGATTGGATAACCAATTTTTGCAATGGTTTTTTCTAAATCATCGATATCAGTACAAATACTTCCACTTGCTACAGGAATAGAAGCTTCAGAAAGCATACGTTTTGTTTGCTCTTTATTACACGCTATGTCAACAGCAATGTTACTGGTTTTGCAAGTCATCGTTGCTTGAAAGCGCATTTGATTTACTCCATATCCCAATTGTACTAAGGAATTTGTACCCAGACGGATCCAAGGAATATCTCTTGCAACGGCTTCCTCAACAATACTTCCTGTACTTGGACCAAGACGAACGGTTTCACGAATTTCACGCATTTTCCTTAAATCCGCTTGAAGGTCGTAATCTTTTCCGGTAATTAAAGCTTCAGCAATTGCAACAGAACTTTCTGCAGCAAAAACTCCCACGTTTTCTTCTGTATAACTGAAGACCACGTTGTAAATTCCAGAAGTTTTAGTTTCTCTCGTTCTACCAAAACCCGTTTCCATTCCAGCTAAAGTCTGAATTTCTAAGGCTATGTGTTCAATCACATGTCCCATCCAAGTTCCACGTTCGATGCGGGAGAAAAAACCTCCACGTTCGCCTTCCGAACAACGGTGTTCGATCATCGTTGGAAACATTGCTTCAATTCTCTCTTTAAAACCGTCAATTTTATTGGTTGGAAATTGTTCCATTTCTCCCAAGTCCAAGCGCATTTGAATTAATTTTTTTCTTTTAATACTCCAAATGTTGGGTCCTCGTAAAGCTTGAATTTTAAGAATCTTCATAAAAATATGGTTGGTTTTCAATTTATTATTGTCTATTGGAAATTGTTGTTTTTAAATTTTTCCTGAAAAGTAGTAATATTGTTGATAAAACACAATAGTTTAATGATTTATTTTTGCAGAGAAAATGGACTTACCAATTAATGAAAACTATTTTATAAAAAAATGACTAAAAATTTGTGCGTTTTATCTTTTTATATATTTTTACCAAATGAATATTGTTGGAAAATTAATAATAATTGGCGGTGCAGTTGATAAAGGAAGTTTTTCTGAAACGGATTTAGATAAAAATGCAGCCAATAACCTAAACTTTTTTGAAGCAGGAATTCTAAAAAGAATTCTTAACGAATCAAAACACAAAGAAAAATCAAGAATTGAAGTTATCACAACAGCGTCCAAAATCCCAAAAGAAATTGGTCCTGAATATGTGAAGGCTTTGAGTTATTTGAATGCAACTAATGTTGATATTTTAAACATTGAAAGACGCGAACAAGCAATGGATCCAGAAATTTTGGAAAGATTAAGAGTTGCTGATGTGGTTATGTTTACGGGCGGAGATCAATTACGATTGACATCAATTCTAGGTGGAACTCCTTTTGATGAATTACTACTAGAGAAATATAGAAACGAAGAATTTATTTACGCTGGAACTTCTGCTGGTGCAGCTGCTGCTTCAAACAATATGATTTATCAAGGAAGCAGCTCAGAAGCACTTTTGAAAGGTGAAGTAAAAATTACTAGTGGTTTAGGTTTAATCGATCATGTAATTATTGACACTCATTTTGTACAAAGAGGAAGAATCGGCAGACTTTTTCAAGCTGTTGTTGGAAATCCAAAAACTTTAGGTATTGGATTAGGGGAAGATACTGGTTTGTTGATCACAAATGGTACTGAAATGGAAGCAATTGGTTCAGGATTAGTTATTTTGGTTGATGGAAGAGAGATTAAAGATACGAATTTAACGCAAATTGAAATGGGTCAACCTATTTCTATTTCACATTTGGTGACACACGTTATGAGTAAATTTGATACTTTTAATTTAACAACGCATAAAATGCACATTCATACTTCACAATATACGCAAGCAACTTAATGAAAATAATCATCCACGGAGGATTTTTCTCGGAATCTTCTACAAATAATGAAACGAAAATTGCCAAACAAAATGCATTGGAAAGAATTGTGAAAGATTCCTATCAATATTTGGAAACTCATTCTGCAGTTGAAACAGTTGTATATGCTGTATCTTTACTTGAAAATGATGAATTATTCAATGCTGGAATTGGTTCACAAATTCAATCCGATGGAAAAATCAGAATGAGTGCTTCTTTGATGGATGGTGAAACTCAAAAAATGAGCGGTGTTATTAACATTGAAGAAGTGAAAAATCCAATTTTCGTGGCTCAAAAATTAATGGCTTACGATGACCGTGTTTTAGGCGGAAGTGGTGCCACAAATTTTGCTCGAAAAAATGGTTTTGGTGTTTTCTCAACTGAAATCCCTCAGAGAAAAGCTGAGTATGAAGCTAAACTAAAAGGTCATGGCGCTGGCACGGTTGGTTGCGTTGCTTTGGATAAAAATGAGAAATTAGCTGTAGCAACTTCTACAGGTGGTAAAGGTTTTGAAATTCCAGGAAGAATTTCAGATTCAGCAACAGTTGCTGGTAATTATGCCAATGAATTTTGTGCTGTCAGTTTAACAGGAGTTGGTGAAGACATTGTTAGTAATGCGACTGCTGCAAAAATTGTTACACGCGTTACAGATGGATTTACAGTAGAAGAAGCTTTTTCAAAAACTTTCAAAGAACTAAAACTTTACGATGGATTTGCTGGTGCGATTGCCATTAGTCAAAATGGAACTATGTTTCACCAAGATTCTCACCCAAGTATGGTTTTTGCTAGTTTTGATGGAGTAAACTTTGAAGTTTTTAATTGATTATCAAATTTTTTAAAAATAATACCGTTTTAATTATCCTTGCTATCTGTATCAACTGTTGAATTATTCGAAGATTTCCGCGATAACTCAATAAAATAGCCTATTTGAAAAAAGTCTCGGCCTGTTTCATCATTTATTTTATAATCAAATTGATGCAAATAACCGATTTGAAGAGATGTTGCTTTTGTCGGTTTGTAATTGAATGCAAATAATAACCTGTTTCGTTCAAAATAAGGCTGTTTATCTGTGAAAAAAATCTCATTACTTGCACTAATTTGAAAAGGCTTAAAATCTTTGATTTCTTTTCCAAAAAGATAAGAAAGCCCCAGTCTATATCTAAATCGATTGCGATAACCATTATTAGTAAACCTCATCTCCATTCTGTAGCGCTGTTCTACCTTGATTTTCCCTAAAGATTGAAGCATTACAATTTGTGGCCAAACTCTAAATTCATTATTGTTTTTTGGTAAAACAAAATCTCCTCCTTCTTTATATGTTTGATAACTTCCAGCTGCTAACGTTAATTTAGAACTTTTGTGAATTTTATAATTAAAGCCACCTTTAAATTCATAATAGTGAAAGTCGTTGTAAAATTTTAAAGACCGCAATTGAGCTTCTCCAAAAAAACTCAACTTTTCACTAGTACTATATTTAAGATTTAGAATATTCCATGAACCCATTTCAATTTTCTGGGCACTTACAAATGTGTTGCAAAAATAAAAAAACAAAATTGCTAAGAAAAATATCTTCATTAAGCAGTTAAAATTAAATTAATTCTATTTTATTTAAAATCCATCGTGAATTTTTTTTAAAAGACTAAGTTAAACAATTTTGAGAAGATTATTTCAATTTCTGAAATAAAACTTTATTTTTTTCGGTATTCGATAAGCGTTAATTAAGAAATTTTTCTTTGATAAATATAAAACTTGAACGATTGGAAGTTTAAAATTGACTGAGAAAATTTTAGTTTTATTTAATATCGATAATAGATAGATTGGCGAATGGTTTATGGACTCCTTCGATGCTGGGAAGATAAAGTGCTTTTATCATAAGGATAGAATTAATTTTAAACCTCAATGCTGCAATTATTTTTAAAGATGGGAACGTAAAAACCAAGCCATTTTTTCATGATTTTCCATTATGCCAGTTATGAAATCACTTGTTCCTAAATCGTGAAAATCAGTTCCAAATGATTTTATATGCTCCCTTAAAACAATAATTAGGCTTTCATGATCTTCTAAAAGTTCTTTCATAAAATCTTGACTGTCATTGTGTTCACTTGTTTCCTCTGTTAAATGAGTTAAACTCAAATATGATTTTAATGTAGCTGGAGCGTAATGTCCAATGGTTCTAATTCTTTCTGCTACAGCATCAATCATTTCATCTAATTGTCCAAATTGTGTTTCAAAAAATTTATGTTTTTCATAAAAATCTTCACCTTTGATATTCCAATGTGCATTTTTAGTTTTGATATATAAAACGGTTTCATCCGCTAAAATTTTTGTTAATTCTGTCGCTACTTTTTGGCGATTTGTGTCGCTAATTCCGATTACTGTTTTCATGATTTTTATTTTTTTTCTTAGTTTTTTTACAATTTGTTGAATTGACCTCCTTACAAATCTTTATATTTTTGTTAGTAAGATCAAATTGGTCGTTTTTTAATTTTTATTGAATTTGGCGAACCGCAGGTATTTTAAAAACAGGATAATCTGTATAACCTTTTTCGTCAGCAGAATAAAATAAATCAGAATTGAGACTTTGAGATAACTCATGATTAAATTCTAAGCGCTCGACTAAATCTGGATTATTAATAAAAGGTCTACCAAAGCCAATCAAGTCAAATATTCCGTTTTTTAGAGCTGCTTCTGCACTTTCCTTATCATACCCTCCACAAGCAATCATAGTGTTCTTAAAATTTTGTCGGATTATTTTTTTTATCTCTATCGGAACCATCGGAGCGCCCATTGCTGAATGATCTACCAGATGGATATAAGCAATGTCTAATTTATTTAGTTCTTTTGAAAGATAATCATAAGTTGCATCAATCTCAGGATAATTGGACATATCTCCTGCCACAGCATATGGAGATAAACGAATACCTGTTTTATCTGTACCAATAGTCTTAGCAACTGCAGAAGCTACTTCGATAACAAATCTACACCGATTTTCTATACTTCCTCCATATTTATCTTCTCGAACATTGCTAATAGGAGACAAAAATTCCTCTAATAAATAACCATTTGCAGCGTGTAATTCTACGCCGTCAAATCCTGCTTCTAATGCATTTTTTGCAGCTGTCACATACTCATTTTGGGTACTAACAATGTCTACTTTAGTCATGGCTTTTGGGGTAGGGTGGTCTTGAAATTGTTTAGAATCTGTCCACATTTGTCCACTTGCCTTAATTGCCGACGGGGCAATTATTTCAGCACCGTTTTTCATATTAAGAATATGACTTATTCTTCCTGTATGCATTAATTGTACAAAAATTTTACCTCCCTTGCTATGCACTGATTCAGTGATTTTTTTCCATCCAATAATTTGCTCTTCATTGAAAATACCAGGAATACGTGCATAACCCAAGCCGTTTGGAGAAGGTGATGTGCCTTCAGTTATTATTAAACCAGCCGCAGCCCTTTGCTGATAATAGCTTGCCATTAAGACATTAGGAATATTTTCAATGGCACGGCATCTTGTCAATGGCGCCATCACAATATGATTTGCTAAGTTTAAGGAACCGAGCTTTGATGCAGTAAATAATGTGTAATTTTTCATTTTAATTTATTTTAGTTTTTGGATTTAAATTTTATACTTATTTCCACCAAAAATGTAGCTTGCTAATTTTGTCAAGCCTTAGCTACCTTGATCTTTATAAGATTTGGCAGGAGATTATATCACAGTATTTGTGACAGAAGGATAGACCTGATTTTCAACATTTTTTTCATACTTAATAAAATAGATTTGGGATTTAACTTCTAAAATAAATTGTTAAACGTTAATTATTGAAATGAAAATCGAATCATACTTCAATTTAAATATCTCATACTCCAAACTTTTTAATAAAATTATCCTCTATTTCAGTTTGAATTCTCAACACCTTTTTTAGCTACAGTTATAATTTCCAAGGCATTTAATAGTGGGGCAGCTTAATTGCTTTGCGGTTCATCTGTCTGTAATTCTTGATTTTTTTCATTTCTAAAAATTTTAAGGAGGAAACAGAACTTGTTACAACCATGCAAAGTTGCACGCAAACAAGGTAAAGTAACTTATACATTTTTAGATAAAAGTTGCAAGATTCACTTATGAAATTGAGTTCGATTATTAATTTTGTTAAGAACGCCTATAAATCTGCAGATTTGAATAAGTAAAGAACACGAAGGCTCAGCGAATCTAAAAACGAGTTATTTTCATCTTTTTTATGAAAAAGATGCAGGTTTATAGGTGAAAAAGTGTAACGCTATACTTTTTTAAATTAAAATAATTCGTTGATTTCGATCGTAATAGACTTGTTATCACATACAAAATCGACTCGTTTTTTATTAACCAAAAATGTATTTTGACCCCGGAATAGCAACGAAGTCAATCAATATTAACAGTAGAACTCAGTTTATTAATTTAATAAAGGTCAACTACCAATTTATTTTCTTCAATCAATTTTCTCAAATTAAGTAAAGCGTATCTCATTCTACCCAGAGCTGTATTGATACTAATTGATTTAATTTCAGCAATTTCTTTGAAAGACATGTCTTGAAAAATACGCATTTGAATCATTTCTTGCTGTGATTGAGGTAAAAAATTAACCAATTCAACCATCTGATCTAAAACTTCTTTTTTAGACATTTTTTGCAGGACATTATCTTCGCTACTAGAAATCAAACTAAAAATATTAAAATCTTCCTTTAAGGAAGAACTTTCTCTAACAAATTTAACGCGATTAACTTTTCTGAAATAATCAATTACTGAATTTTGCGCAATTCTTGTCGCCCAAGGCAAAAATTTGCCTTCTTCGTTGTAATTCCCTACCTTTATCGTATTGATTATTTTTATAAACGTATCTTGAAATAAATCATCCGCTAAATCATTGTCTTTTACTTTTACAACAATTGAACGGTAAATTTTATTTTTATAACGCATTAGCAATACTTCGAATGCTTTTTCGTTTCCTAAAATGTACGATTTGATTAACGCCTGGTCATCTAAGTTCTTAATTGACATAACTTTCAAAATTAACTACAGCCGAAGCTATGATTTGTTTTAGTAATAATTTAAAAGTAAATGTCTAATCAATAAGCGTTTTTTTATTTGATTTTATTTCTGCGAAGTTAAAGCAATTTTTTAATTCTGCAAGAAAAAATCTATTGATATGAATAAATAAGGTCCTTACATGAATAAAAGTTATCTTTGATTGAATTTTTTTTAAAAAAACTTAATCTAAACAATTAATTCTTTTTAAATGTTTCAGAAAACGATAGTTTTATTATTTTTACAAAATAAGAAAATAGAAAGATTTTCAACTAATTTATGCAAGAAAAATTTATTCATATAAAAGGAGCTCGTGTTCATAATTTAAAGAACATAGATGTAAAAATTCAACATGGGAAAATCACTGTAATTACAGGATTATCTGGTTCTGGAAAGTCATCTTTAGCCTTTGACACACTTTATGCTGAAGGACAAAGACGATACGTGGAAAGTTTATCTTCTTATGCTCGCCAATTTTTAGGAAAATTAGACAAACCTGAAACAGATTTCATCAAAGGAATTTCACCAGCTATTGCGATTGAACAAAAAGTAATTTCCTCAAATCCACGCTCAACAGTTGGAACGGTTACAGAAATTTATGATTACTTAAAATTATTATACGCAAGAATTGGTAAAACAATTTCACCAATTTCTGGAAATGAAGTCAAAAAACATTCAGTTGCAGATGTTGTAAATTTTGTAAAAAAACAAGAACTAGGAACAAAAATTTATATTTTAGCACCAATAACATGTTTTGAAAAATACGGTTTTGAGAGACAAATTTCTCTTTTGAAAGATCAAGGATATGTTCGACTTTTGATTGATAATGAAGTGTTTGATTTAGATGACAAAACTATTGAATCCAAAAATTACGCTATTTCAAAATTAATAATTGACCGAATAAAAGTTTCTGAGGAAGAAGATTTCGAGTCCCGATTAAGTGATTCAATTGCTTTAGCCTTTGTAGAAGGTTTAGGAACCTGTCAAATTTATTTTCCTGACACAAGTAAAGAACTTGAATTCAACAATCGTTTTGAATTAGATGGAAAGGAATTCGTTGAACCAAGCGAACATTTTTTCACTTTTAATAATCCATTTGGCGCATGTAAAACATGCGAGGGATTTGGTTCTGTAATCGGAATTGATGCAAAATTAGTTATTCCAAATACAAGTTTAAGCGTTTACGAAGGCGCAGTTGCATGCTGGAAAGGCGAAACTATGGGGCAATATTTGAATGAGTTTGTAATCAAATCAAGTAAATTTAATTTCCCAATTCATCGACCTATAGTTGATTTGACGTCAGCTGAGCTGAATTTTTTATGGGAAGGAAATAGCTCCGTAAATGGAATTTCAGCATTTTTTAAATTTGTCGAAAGTCAAACCTATAAAATTCAATATCGTGTTATGCTTTCTCGTTATCGAGGAAAAACTTCTTGCCCAGATTGCCAAGGAACTCGATTAAGAAAAGATACAAACTATGTTCTTGTTGCTGGAAAAACAATAACTGATATCGTTTTGAGTCCAATAAAGGAGATTTTACCCTTTTTTCAAAATCTAAATTTAGACGAACACGATGCACAAGTTTCGAAAAGATTGATGCCAGAAATTACCAATCGCTTGTTTTTTCTTAGTGAAGTCGGCTTGGATTATTTGACATTAAACAGGCAATCAAATTCACTTTCAGGTGGAGAATCACAACGAATAAATTTATCAACATCATTGGGAAGTAGTTTGGTTGGTTCGATGTATATATTGGATGAACCAAGTATTGGCCTACATCCAAGAGATACAAAACGCTTAATTTCTGTCCTTAAAAACTTAAGAGATTTAGGAAATACCGTAATCATTGTTGAACACGAAGAAGAAATCATGCGTGCAGCAGATGAAATCATCGATATTGGTCCAAAAGCAGGGATTTATGGTGGAGAAATTGTTTTTCAAGGAAATCATTCACAATTAAAAAACCAAGGTAAAAGTTTAACAGCTAATTATTTATCTGGAGAAAGAAAGATTGATTACCGGGCGAATAATAGAAAAACGAATAATAAATTAAAATTAATTGGTGCAACTGAAAATAACATCAAAAATGTGACAGTTGAATTTCCATTGAATCAATTTGTGTGTATAACAGGTGTTAGTGGCTCAGGAAAATCGACTTTGATTAAAAGTATTTTATATCCTGCCTTGCGCTATTATTTAGGGCAATTTACTGATCTAAAAAGTAATTACACAAAATTAGAAGGAGATTTAGAAACAATAAAACAAGTTGAATTTGTTGATCAAAATCCAATTGGAAAATCTTCTAGAAGTAATCCTGCGACTTATGTCAAAGCCTACGACGAAATTCGAGAATTATTTTCGCGCTTACCACTTTCTAAAAACAGAGACTATAAACCAGGATTTTTTAGTTTCAATGTTGAAGGTGGACGATGCGAAATGTGCGAGGGTGAAGGTCGAGTAACAATCGGAATGCAATTTATGGCAGATGTCCATTTATTATGTGAAACCTGCGAAGGAAAAAAATTCAAGCAAGAAACTTTAGAAGTTGAATACCGTGGAAAAAATATTTCAGATATATTAGATTTAGACATTGAAGCAGCTTTTCAGTTTTTCTCAGAAGGTAAAGATAAATTAGACGAAAAAATTGCATTTAAACTACAACCCTTAGTTGAAATTGGCTTGGGATATTTAAAAATGGGACAATCGTCAAGTACTTTAAGTGGCGGTGAAGCACAAAGAATAAAACTTGCATCTTTTTTAGCAAAAGGAAGTTCAGCCAAAGCGACTTTATTTATTTTTGATGAACCAACAACTGGCTTGCATTTTTATGATGTAGAAAAATTATTAATTGCCGTTCAAAAATTAATTGATACAGGGAATTCTGTTTTCATAATCGAACACAACGTAGATGTAATAAAATCAGCCGATTGGGTAATTGACATTGGCCCTGAAGGAGGAACTCAAGGTGGGAAAATTGTTTTTACTGGAAAACCAGCAGAACTAGTTAACTTTGAAGGAAGTTATACGGGAGAATATTTATCTTAAGTTTGCGTTATAAAAAAGGGTAATTTCATTTGAAATTGTATTTTTGCAAGCTTATTAATCTTTTTAATGTCAAAAACTAAATACAAAGACTTTTATTGGTTTCTATTTTTAATCTTTATTTTAGATTTACTTTTTCATTGGCATGAAATTTTGCATGTGCCACCATTGGAAAGTCATTTATGGCGTCAAACTGATTCATTGACAACTATTCAAAGTTACTTTTACGATCATACGCCTTTTTTCAAACCGCATACAAATGATTATTCTGACTTTACAAAAAACACTACATTAACTGAATTTCCAATTCTGTATTATATTTCGAGTCTTTTTTGGAAATTTACTGGTGAAGTTTATTGGGTTCCACGTTTATTGAATTTAATATTTAGTATTGTTGGTGTATTTGCACTATTCAAAATTACAAAACACTATACAAAATCTCTTTTTTTAGCTTTAATTTTAGTTGTTTTAGCATTTTCATCGCCAACTTTTTCAATTTATGCAATTAGTTTTTTACCCAATATCCCAGCCTTATCATTAATTTTTTACGCTTGGTATCAGGCAATAAAATTTCATGATTCTAAGATAAAAAAACACCTTTTCTTTTGTTTTATTGCGATAACGTTTGCCTGCTTACTAAAAATTACAATGGCAATAAGTTTATTTATTTTTCTTTCTCTTGCAATTTATTATTACTGGAAAAAAAGCTTTGACAAAAAAACTATTTTTATAATTTTCACTTTCTTTTTTACAACAATTATTTTAGTTTTTTCTTGGGTCTTGTATTTGAAAAACTACAACTCAAATAATGCAAGTGAAAGTTTATTTGAAGCATTTAGTGTTTTTAAACATTCTGCAAAAGAATTTAAAGCAATATTCGACAAATCATTTTTTGAGAATTTATTTTTACTTGAAAACAAGTTTTTTTATATTTTTATATTATTAGTTTCTGGATTTAATTATTTTCAAATCATTAACAGAAAAGAATTTGTTTTAGGAATAATTCACCTACTTTTTGTTATCGGATTAACAGTGTATTTTTTACTTTTTTGCTTCAGTTTCATCAGTCATGAATATTATTTACTTGATTTTACACCTTTAATTTTACTCCATTTAATAACATTTTTTTATTTTATAAAAGAATGTAGGAAGATTAAAATTACGCGAATTTCTTTAACTTTTTTAAGTTTATTTTTCCTTTCTTACTCAGTTGCTCATACTATTTCAAAACACTTCGAGGCAAATACTCCATTAAAGAAAGTTTTAAGTCTACATATTTCAAAATCAGATAAAGAATTTTACGATTATTATCGTTTCGCTTCTGGAAACAGAATTCACCTTTTAAAATATCGGAAGGTACTTAAAGAACTTAATATTTCTCGCGAAGATCAAGTTATTGTGCTTCCGGACTCTAGTCCAAATAGTCCATTATTTTTCCTTAATTTAAGAGGAGCAACAAGTTATCATTTTCCAAGTTTTCGTTCGTTTTTAGAATCAATGAAATTATTCAAAAAACATAATTACAGGTATTTAATTAATTTTAACAAATCAGATTTAGAATTAGAAAAAAATATTTCATCCATTCAAAATAAGAAAATCATTTTTGAAGATGACAATATAATTATTTTTAGACTGTACTGAAATAATTTTCTGACTTATAAAAAATATAATTGCTGAAAAACTTTACTAAACAAGGAATATAAGATCTTCTAAGTATTTGACTTATTTGTTCTGATATTGCATAAAAGGTAAAAAATAAAATGTTTAGATTGTAAACAAAAATTTAAAATTCTCTTATAGTTTTTTCAATGATCGCAACACATTCCATCAATTGACTTTCTGTAATAACCAACGGTGGTGCAAAACGAATGATGTTTCCGTGAGTTGGTTTTGCTAGTAATCCATTTTCTTTCAAAGCAACACACAAATTCCATGCTGTTTGACTTTCTTCTGTATCGTTTACGATAATTGCATTCAACAAACCTTTTCCTCTAACTTTTAGGATTAAATCTGTACTTTCAATGATGCGATTCATTTCGGCTCTGAAAATATTACCCAGTTTTCTAGCATTTAAAGCTAATTGTTCTTCTAAAACTACTTCTAAAGCAGCAATCGCAACTTTTGCTGCAATAGGATTTCCGCCGAAAGTGGAACCATGTTGTCCTGGTTTTATAACCTCCATAATGTGATTATTTGCTAAAACAGCAGAAACTGGATAAACTCCACCTGAAAGGGCTTTACCTAAAATTAAAATATCAGGAGTTGAATAAGTACTCTGTTTCTCACATTTGCTTTCACATGAACAATTTCCGCAAACTGCCAGCAAACTTCCAGTTCTTGCAATTCCAGTTTGAACTTCATCAGCTATAAAAAGTGATTTATATTTTGAACACAATTCTCTTGCGCCACTCAAAAAATCCTCATTTGGAACAAAAACTCCAGCTTCACCTTGAATTGGTTCAACTAAAAAAGCAACCACATTTTCTTGATTTAAAGCATTTTCCAAAGCTTCCAAATTATTGTACGGGATTTTTATAAATCCTGGAGTAAATGGTCCAAAGTTTTTGTTTGCATCAGGATCTGTTGAAAAAGAGACGATTGTTGTAGTTCTTCCGTGAAAATTTCCTTCACAAACAATAATTTTTGCATCATTTTCTGCAACTCCTTTTTTCTCATAACCCCATTTACGAGCTAATTTAATTGCTGTTTCAACTGCTTCAGCACCAGTATTCATTGGCAAAACTTTGTCGAAACCGAAATATTCAGTGATATATTTCTCATAAACTCCCAAAGAATCGTTATAAAATGCTCTTGAAGTCAAAGCTAAAGTTTGCGCCTGATCAATTAAGGCTTGCGTAATTTTTGGATGACAATGACCTTGATTCACTGCCGAATAAGCTGATAGAAAATCAAAATATTTTTTACCATCAACATCCCATACATAAACTCCTTCGCCTTTTGCCAAAACAACTGGTAATGGATGATAGTTGTGTGCGCCGTGTTTGTCTTCTAAATTAATAATTTCTTGAGACATACTGCTTTCCATAACTGTTGACATAATTTAATTTTTTAAGATTTAAAATAATGCTCGTCACGGAGAGCCTTTCATCCTTTCCTCAATTCGGGAGAAATCACCAATTTGATGCAAATTTAAGGAGATTTTTTTGAAAAATCAAAACTAGTTTTCATTAAATTTTATATCTTTACGGGCGGTTTTGTTTAAATGTTTTGGTTTTAATCTTTAATGATTTAAAATTTAACATATTTTCAAAAGCAAAAAATACAAAAAGACCATTAATTAATGAAAATTTCAGCATCAATTTACAGTGATAAAAATAGAAATTTAAAAGAAACAATTTTAGATTTAGAAAATCATCATGTTGATTTATTGCATGTTGACTGTAATGATGATTTAACTGTTTTTGAAGATATTAAGCAAATTCGGACGTGGACAAGCATTCCAATTGATTTACACATAATTACGGAGAATCCATCGAAATATTACCACCATTTAATTGAAAATCCAATTGAATATATCACTTTTCAGGTGGAAAATCTAAAGGAAGAATTAATTTTTCCGAAAGAAATTACAGGAAAAAAAGGTTTAGCAATTATCACTCCTACGTCAATTGATGCTTTTGATAAGTACGCTGATTTTGATTTCATTTTGATTATGGCTACAATTCCAGGCCAAAGTGGTGGAGTTTTTGATAAAGTTAATTTCACAAAAATTCGCTCTTTCAAGAAAAAATATCCTGAAAAATCAATCCATGTTGATGGCGGTGTTAATGGAGAAGTCTCATTTATTTTAAGAAATATGGGGGTAAGCTCTTCTGTTTCTGGATCATACCTATTCAATGCTGCAAGTATTGGACATGCCTTGATGAATTTAACGACTCGCTCAATCGATTCGCATTACAAAATTGGCGATTTCATGATTCCATTGGACGAAAGTCCAATAATCTACGAAAAAGAAATGAGTTTTCTAAATATTTTAAACTCAATTGAAGAAGGAAAAGTTGGTTTTACCCTGGCATTAGATGAAAATAACACTCTTTTAGGTATGATTTCGAATGCTGATGTTAGAAAGGGGTTGATTAAAAATTTCAATAAACTAGCTAATTTTGACTCCGTAAATTTAATAAACGCAAACGCATTGACAATTAACGAAAATCAAACTGTTTATGAAATGTTGCAACTAATTAAAAAAAGTTCCTTTCCAATAATGTATCTACCAGTTGTAAATAATGAGAAAAAAGCAGTTGGAATTCTTACTTTTGTAAACTTAATTAAAGGAGAAATTTAAACTTAGGTTTCCTCGATAAAAAAATTAAAATGATATTACACTTAAATAATTCAATTTCTGAATCCGAAGCACAAAAAATCGCTGCTGAAAATCAAGCTTTTTGTTTCAACAATGGAAAACAATTTGTATTAATTACAAGTTCTTCTTTAAAAGAAGTTCCTGAAGGTTTGAAATCAAAAATTACAGAATCTTGGGTTTTCCAGAATGACAATCAATTAGCTTCAAGAGAGTATATTAAGCATACAAGAGAAGTTGATTTTGGGACATTTAAAATTGGCGGAAACACCAAAAACACCGTTCTAATTGGCGGTCCTTGCTCTGTGGAATCTGAATCTCAAATTCGCGAATCAGCAAGTTTTATGGCTGGATTAGGTTTGAAATTATTTCGTGGAGGTTGTTATAAACCTAGAACAAGCCCATACAGTTTTCAAGGTTTAGGCCTAGAAGGTTTGCAATTATTAGCAAAAATGCGCGAAGAATTTGGAATGCAAGTAATTACAGAAGTCCGAGATGCAACGCACGTTGAAGAAGTTATTGAATACACTGACATTATCCAAGTTGGAGCAAAAGCAATGTACGATCAAGGAATTTTGCGGGCTTGTGCTAAAACTCAAAAACCAATTTTAATCAAAAGAGGATTTGGGACAACTTTACAAGAATTTGTTCAATCAGCAGAATTCGTGCTTTCAGGAGGAAATCCAAACGTAGTTTTATGCGAAAGAGGAATTAGAACTTTTGAAACTGGAACTCGTTTTACTCTAGATTTATGCGGAGTTGCTTGGTTAAAAAAACACACTAATTTACCCGTAATTTTAGATCCAAGTCACGCTATGGGCTACGCATATGGAGTTGCCGACTTAGCAAGAGCCTGCACTGCAATGGGAATTGACGGATTGTTAATCGAATCGCATCCTAATCCAAAAGTTGCACTTTCTGATGCTTCGCAGCAACTAAATCATTCTGAATTTGAAGCATTATTAACAAGTTTAAAACCAGTTGCTAATGCAGTTGGATATAATATGATATGATTTTTTTAGAACAAAATATTAAAGGACTTTGCGCAAAACACGGAATAGATTTTAATGAATTTATGAGTGATTTTGATGTTGATACCGTAACCGAACTATCGATTATTGATTTAGAATCAATATGTGATGAATACGAAATCGATTTGCAGGTGTTGTTGTTTAGTCCAATTTTTGACATTCCACATATTTCTTCCCAATTAAAAAATATCAAATTATTGATTTTAGATGTTGATGGAGTAATGACAGACGGGGGAATGTTTTATACCGAAAATGGAGATCAAATGAAAAAATTCAATGCCAAAGATGGTATGGGAATTATGAATTTGATGAAAAAAGGTGTAAAAGTAGGAATTATTTCATCTGGATTTTATGGAGAAATGATTAAAAAAAGAGCCGAAATTCTTGGTATTGAATTATGCCATATTGGAAGAGAGCCAAAAATCGAAATTTTAGGTGCTTGGTGCGAAAATTTAGGATTTTCACTCAATGAAGTTGCAATGATTGGAGACGACACAAACGATTTGGCTGTTATGAAAGCAATTGGTTTTTCAGCCTGTCCAAGCGATGCGGTAAAAGAAATAAAAATGCAAGTAAATCTAATTTTGACAAAAAAAGGAGGTAAAGGTTGTGTGAGAGAATTAACAGAATACTTAATGATTGCAGATTAACAAATTACAGATTACCGAATGCTGACTTTTTAGAAAATTATTTTGAATGCAAAGGAATCTGCAAACTGCCAATCGGTAATTTGTAATCAAATTATAAAAAAAATGAATAAAATAAAACTAGGAGTAATTCGTGAAGGGAAAGTTCCACCAGATTTCAGAGTACCACTTACGCCAAAACAATGTAAATTAGTAAAACAAAAATTTTCAAACATTGAAGTGATTGTGCAATCAAGTCAGATTCGTGCTTTTAGTGATGAATTGTATTTAAATGAAGGAATCACTGTCCAAGAAGATATGTCTGATTGCGACGTTTTAATTGGAGTTAAGGAAGTTCAAATCAAGGATTTGATCCCTAATAAAAAGTACTTATTTTTCTCTCATACGATTAAGAAACAGCCATACAACAGAAATCTATTAAGAGCAGTTTTAGACAAAAAAATACAACTAATTGATTACGAAGTTCTAAAAAATAGAATTGGAAAAAGGTTAATAGGATTTGGAAGATATGCAGGAATTGTAGGATGTTACAATGGATTTAGGGCTTTTGGAATTAAGCATAATCTATATGAATTAACTCCCGCAAATCAATGTCATGATCGCGTTGAAATGGAAAATGAATTAAAAAAAGTAATTCTTCCTGCTTCAACAAAAATTGTTCTAACAGGCTTTGGTCGTGTTGGTTATGGAGCTAGAGAAATTATGGATTTATTGCCAATTATTGAAGTTAGCCCTGAAGAATTTATCTCTCAAAAATTCGCTGAAGCAGTTTTTACACATTTAGAAGTTGATGATTATTTTGCTAGAAAGGATGGAGCTATATTTGATAAAAAAGATTTCTATGCTAATCCTGAAAATTATAAATCAATTTTTCCAAAATTTGCCAAAGAATCGGATATTTACGTAGCTTGTCATTTTTGGTCAAACTTATCGCCAATAATCATTTCAAGAGAAGATTTTAAACAAAATTCACGGCTGAAAGTTGTTGCAGATGTATCATGTGATATTGACGGACCTGTCGCTTGCACATTAATTCCAACAACAATTACAAATCCTTTTTTTGGTTACAATCCAACAACAGAAAAAGAGGATGATTTCATGAAAACTGAAAATGTAATGGTAATGTCGGTTGATAATTTACCGTGTGAACTACCAAAAGATGCATCAGAAGATTTTGGCAATGAATTAATTAAACATATTTTGCCTGCGATGTTTATGGAAGATCCAGACAATATTATAGGAAGAGGAAGTGAAACAAATTTGAACGGAGAATTAACTGAATATTTTAAATATTTAGAAGAATACGTCCATAATTCAGTTGAAATTAACGTGTCACTCGAATCATTAATACCCCCAATTTCAAAAGTTGAATAATATTCATCACTGTAAGTTGAACATCCAGAATGAAGGGATTTTGTATTTTCTACAGTTAAAAGTGAATCAACAAAAAGCATTGAAAATTCAATTAAGTTTATCTTTTCCCTTTTGATATCGTAAAGGTTAGTTCTACACTCAATGATTCAACTTTTTTGAAAAGATCTGTGAAATTTACCGTAACACTTAATCTTGTAATCATTAAAGCATCCAAATCATAAGAAAGGATATAATAATTGGGAATATTCGCAATTGTATCTAGGTTTGGCTTTAAAAGTAACTAAGCAATTCCTAGTTAATAATTTCCATTTTCTACTTTACAACCCAAAATTGAAGGCTTATTCATGATCATTTTAAACTCTTTCTTTAAAGTTAAACGCTAACTAATCCATGTATCATAATCCAATTCAAATTCTATATCTTTCTGTTAAAGTAAATAATTAGAAATTTTTGCACCTGTTAATAAAACAGCGTCTTTTGATTGATATGCTCCAAAAAAGGAATTACCATAAATATAAAAAAACAATTTTTTTAGTTAATTAAAGTATAAATTCATCTTTTAAATTTGGAATTTCAATGTTTGTAAATCCAACTTCACTTAATTTTTGTTTAAATTCGATTTGCGTTTCATACTCTCCATGAACAAGAAAAACTTTTCCGACTTTTGATTTATCCAAGCATTTAAAATACTGAATCATTTCTTTGTAATCAGCATGAGCAGAATATGAATCCAAAACTACAACATCTGCCTTGACTTCATAATCTTCACCAAAAATTTTCACAATACTTTCACCGTTTCTAATTCTTCCTCCAAGTGAAAATGGTTCCGCGTAGCCAACCATTAAAATTGTATTTTTCTCGTCAGAAATATTATTTGCAACATGATGTTTGATTCTTCCCGCTTCAATCATTCCTGAAGCAGAGATAATAATGCATGGTTCTTTAATTGCATTTAATTTCTTGGAAACTTCAACATCTTGAACATAAATTAACTTTTCAAAACCAAATGGATCCGAATCTGTTTTCATATATTCAACAATTGAATCATTGAAACATTCAACGTGTTTTCTCATTACATTGGTCGCATTTATTGACAAAGGACTATCAACAAAAACCTGAATTCTGGGTAATTTGTGTTGTGATTCTAATTTATCCAAAGCATAAACTACCTCTTGCGTTCTCCCCAAACTGAATGCAGGAATAATCAATTTTCCTTTTTTCACAACACAAGTATTGTAAATAACATCTAATAATTCCTTTTCACTTAAACTATTATCTGAATGCAATCTATTTCCATAAGTTGATTCTGAAATCAAAATATCGCATTGCGGAAAAACCTGAGGATCCTTTAAAATTGCTGTATTGTAGCGTCCAATATCACCTGTAAAACAGATTTTCTTGATTTTATCGTGGTCTTTTATTTCTAAATTAACAGCTGCACTTCCAAGAATATGACCAGAATCAGTAAACAAAACTTTTACTTCGTCATTGATTTTAAAATTATAATTGTAAGGAACAACTTCGAATAATTTCAAGGCATCTTCCACATCTTGTATGTCGTATAGTGGCTCCAACAAAACTTCACCTCTTTTATACCTTCTTTTATTAACATGTTTTAAATCATTCTCTTGAATATGAGCACTATCTTTCAGCATGATTCGGCACAAATCTAATGTTGCCGAAGTTGCATAAATTTTCCCTTTAAAACCTTTTTTTACTAGATTTGGAATATTTCCAGAATGGTCAATATGTGCATGAGAAAGTATCATAAACGATAAGGAATCTGGGGCAAAACCAAAATTGCGATTCATAACATCAGATTCTTGTCCTTTTCCTTGAAAAAATCCACAATCTAATAAAAATGAAATATTGTTATTTGTGGTAATTAAATGTTTACTGCCCGTTACAGTTCTTGCTGCACCAAAAAATTGAATTTTCATTTTATATTTAATTAAAATTTATTTTATAATTCAAATAAAAATTGTGCTACTAAATTACAAGAAAATATGAAGTATAACTTTATAAAAACCTTATTTGAATTTGGTTTTTTTAATCCAATCACGCATAATTTCCATCACTTCAAGCGAAAATGTTTCATCAATTTTAGCATATTCATTGACTGAACCTATTTCACAGTGCTGAAATAAATGATTTAAATCAGGCATAATATACGTGTAAACATTTTTATTATTGGTCTCTTTTACAGATTTTCTAATTCCATCTAGATTTTCAATAGCAGAAACCTGACAATCTTTAGATCCATTGAAAGCCAAAATTGGAATATTTATTTCTCTTAAATAATGTTCAGGATTAAAATTAATAAAATAACGAAACCAAGGAGTTAACATTGTTTTAGTTAACTTCGGTAAATCTGCAACAATTTCATTGGCAATTTCTGATGGCATCGAACTTACATGATCTTTTACAATTTCTTCTATCAATAATTTAGCTTTGAAGTTGTCATTTTCAGACAATAAAATGTCATAAAATTTACGGTTTAATTCTTGGGAAATTTTTATTTCTTCTTCAGAAATTCCATTTTGTCTTGAAACAACTTCCGTTTGTTTAAGCATTAACTCATCAATCTTAATTCCAGGACCAGCAAGCAAGATTATAAACCGAACCTGTGTATCTGCAACAGCAACCATTGGCGCTATCATGCCTCCTTCACTATGCCCAATAATTCCAATTTTGTTTTTATCAATTTTGTTTAAATTTTTGAGATAAAGAAAAGCTGCTTGGGCATCATAAGCAAAATTAGTAGTTGTTGCTGAACTAAAATCACCTTTGGATTGACCAACTCCTCTATCATCATATCGCAAAACTGCAACTCCATTTTTTGCAAAAAAATCTGCCAAAACTAAAAAAGGCTTGTGATTTAAAAGTTCTTCATTTCTATTTTGTGGCCCTGAGCCTGAAACTAAAACAACAGCAGGAAAAGGACCTTTACCTCTTGGAATAGTAAAAGTTCCAGATAATTCCACGTTATCAATCTCATTTTTAAATGTAACCTCTTTCTGCTTATAAAACACAAAACCTTCTGGCTCTTGCGGCCTATTTGGTTTTTTATTTATTGGTGTAATACTTCTGGAAAGATTCAAATTCGAATCAAACCCTCCTTGTTTCAAAATTCCTTTTAAAGAATCATTTTGATAAAAATCTCCTGAATAAACTATTCCAAATGTACTTAAGTCAAAAAAAACTTTTTGCCCTTTTTGGGTTACAAAATTCATTTTTAAACCAAAAGCACCTTGTTCTGGACTATCCATAGTCCCCGTTAATAGTCCATTTTTTTCTTCAATATGAAAAACTAATTTCAATTTAGAACCTCGATTATCAACATATCCAGACCAATCACCAATCACCGATTGCGCCATGATTTCTGCAGAAATAAAAAAGTTTAATATTAAAATTGCTATTATCTTCATATTGAAGTTTAAAATTAACAAAATATTTCAAAAAAACAATAGTTTTTAAAATTTAAACTATTTATTTTTAAATCTTGACCTCACAAAAATATTGGAAATAACACCTATCAAAATAAGTGAAATTCCGAGATATGAAAAAAAACTTATAATTTCATCGAAAACAAAAAAGCCCAAAATCAGCGCATAAATAGATCCTAAATATTGAAAAGGTGAAATCGAATTTGCATTCCCTTCGTGAAAAGCCTTTGTAAGTAATACCTGAGCAAACTGCGTGAAAATTCCAATAAAAAAAAGATAAAGCCACTCGATTCCTTTTGGAACAACAAAATCAAACAAACACCATATTCCCATAATTGGAAGAGCAATCATTGGAAAATAAAGAACAATATTTAAGGGTTTTTCAGTTTCTTTTAATTTTAAAATTGACACATAAGCAATTCCTGAAAAAAAGGCAGAAACAATTCCTAATAAAACCCAAAACATTGAAATTGATTTTGCTTCATTTGACTCAATTAAACTAGAAAAACCGATTAATCCGGCACCTAGGAATGAAAGTAAAATAAAAACCCATTGTAACTTTAGCACTTTTTCTTTCATTATAAATACTGCTAAAATCACTGTGAAAATGGGTGCTAAATACTGAATTGTTGAAGCAATTGCAATTGGTAAATTATGGATGGTATAAAAAAATAAGGTCAATGCAATCATTCCTGAAAAACCTCTAATCAACAACCATTTGCGATTAAATCCAAGGATTGGAATCCCTTTTTTATTCAATAAATAAACAGTTAAGGAAAATGAAATTAAGGACCTGAAAAAGACCAGTTCATGAGCTGGAAAATTATTTGGTGTATTGAGAAAACCTGCATCTGAACCTAAAATTTTAACGAAAAAATTAACAACAAAAAAACACAAAACAGATATTATAATGTATAAAATACCTCTGTTCATTAATTTTCTAAAGTTTTAAAGTGATACATTTCTCCATTGATAATTTCTAATTTTGATGGGGAATTTTCAACATACAAACTTCCTGTTCCTAAACCTTGATGCAATGAATTTTGGTAAATTGCTGTAAATTGAGCAATCGCATTTAACCCAATATTGGATTCTAAAGCAGAGGTCATCCACCAAGGAATATTTCTTTCTTCTGTTAATTTTATCCATTCTTTAGTGCCACAAATTCCGCCATGTAAACTTGGTTTCAAGATGATAAATTGCGGTTTAATTTTTTCTAGTAGCTTTATTTTTTCTTCAATATCATTGATTCCAATTAATTCTTCATCCAGGGCAATTGGAAGTTTTGTTCTTGCGCATAAATCACCCATTTCTGTCCAATTACCAGCTTTTATTGGTTGTTCTATTGAATGTAAATACAACTCGCTTAATTTATCTAAATAAGAACTTGCATTGTCAATTGGGAATGCACCATTTGCATCAACCCTTAATATTAATTCTGTAGGTGAAAATCGACTTCTTAAATGTTTTAAAATTCTAAATTCTTCATCAAAATTTTCAAGACCAATTTTCATTTTAATACATGAATAACCAGCACTTAATTTTTCTTCAATTTGCGTCTGAATAAAATTTTCATTTCCCATCCAAATCAAACCATTAATTGGAATACTTGTCTTTCCGGATGAGAAATCTGTTTTAAAAAACAACTGTTTTCCTCCGTTTTTTAGATCTATAAAAGCAGTTTCCAAACCAAATAAAATAGATGGAAAATTTTTTAAATCAGGTAAAATTTCTGTCAAATATTCATAATCATTTTCTAAAGTGATTTTTTGAATAAATTCCTCTAAAACTAAAATTAATTTAGTTACATATTGTGTTTCTGATTCGAAATCAGGTGATAATCCTTCAATAATACTACATTCTCCAAGTCCAAAAACAGAAGCATCTTCTTTTTTTGATAATTTTACAAACCAAGCCAATTTTTGCGTTAAAACTCCCCTACTCGTGCCGCTGGGAATCTTGAATTGAAATATTTTTTTTTCGATTGAATATTGAAGCATTCTATTTTGAAATTAAAACACCAATCATAAAAAATACAGATATTGCAAAAGTTGTTAAGGCCACTTTCTTTAATTCTGGATCAAAATCTTTTTCAACTTTCGTTTGCATGACTTTCCTTAAATGTAAAATCAGTATAGGACAAGGAATAAATGAAATCACTAAAAAATCATTTTTTAAAGATAAAACAAAAATTACTAAACTTGTAATTCCAGCGATTATCAAAAAAGCATGATATAATTTCGCAGCATTTGCTCCGATTTTTACAACTAAGGTGTTTTTGCCCGAATTTCTATCATTTATGCGATCTCGCATATTGTTCAAATTTAAAACCGCTGTACTCAAAAATCCAACAGTGATTGCTGGTAAAATATTCATTATTTCAAAGTTCTTGCTATAAAAAGTATAAACTCCTAGAACACTTACAAGACCAAAAAAGAGGAAAACAAAAACATCACCAAATCCGTGATAACCATAAGCTTTTTTACCAATTGTGTAAGTTATCGCTGCTAAAATGCACAAAATTGCTAAAAATCCATATAACAAAAGTATATTGAAAGATAGTTTTTGTGTTCCGTAATAAATTAAAATTCCCGCTGAAATAAAAGCTAAAATTGAACAAATTATCACAGCCCTTTTCATCTCTTTCTGAGAAATTTCTCCTGATTGTACAGCTCTCATTGGACCAACTCGCTCTAAATTATCCGTCCCTTTTTGACTATCACCTAAATCATTCGCTAAATTAGAGATCACTTGAAATAATAAGGTAGTTAATAGCGCTAAACAAAAAATTGTTGTGTCCCAAAAGTCTTTAAAATATGCAATAAATGAACCGAAAATTATTCCTGAAATGGAAAGAGGCAGCGTTCTTAGTCTAAGTGCCCTAATCCAAGATTTTGTTTTTGACATTGTATTTAAAATAGAACACAAAAATAGTATTATAATACAGTAACAATTAAATCTGCATAAAATTTTATTTTTAAGGGGAAATTTAATCTCTCTAATTAATTACAGAATAAGTATTTTTGCAAAAATATTTTATGGGAAAAATTTTAGCCTTAGATTTTGGATTAAAACGAACTGGAATTGCAATTACTGACGATTCGAAAATTTTCGCTTTTGGACTAACGACAATTGAAAGCAAAACCTTAACTGAATTTTTAAAAAAAACAATTCAAAAAGAAAAAATTGAAACAATTGTTTTAGGCGAGCCAAAAAGACTAAACAATGAAGATTCACATATTACTCAAAATGTTTATTTATTGAAAGAACATCTGGAAGTTTACTTTAAAGAGCAAAAAATTGTACTTCACGATGAGCGCTTTACATCGAAAATGGCTTCGAATGTTATTTCTCAAAGTGGAATGTCAAAAGCTAAAAAACGAAACAAAGAATTAATTGATGAAATCAGCGCCACCATTATTTTGCAAAGCTATTTGAGTTTTATTTCTTAATTTCATTTTCTAAATGTTAAATTAAAACAAAAAAATCTATTTAAAAAATTTATTTTTACATTTGTATTCATAAAGTTTGGGTAGAATAAAAAACATTGAAATCATGACAAATATATTTATTGCAAATCTTGACTGGGAGATAACTTCAGAAGATTTAACTGTTACTTTTTCTTCTTTCGGGAATGTAACTTATGCTCATGTAGTTTTTGACAATGCTACCAAAAGGTCAAAAGGCTTTGGTTATGTAGAAATGGATTCCGCAGATTCTGCAATTGCTGCGATTCAAGCACTTCACGGAGTTGAAATTAACGGTAGAAAATTAGATGTAAAAATTGCTTCTCCCAAATCAAATCGACCAGAAAAAAAACCAATAGACATTACAAAAAAGCAATTCAAAAAGGCTTTTATTAAAAACGAAGAACCTGATAAGTTTACCAAAAAACCTTACGTTCCGCATTTTAAAAAGAAAAACGAACAATAAAAATAGATTGTTCGATTATTAGATCTTTCGATTACTAGATAAATTTTGTCCTAAAATTAAGAAACTAACTATCAAACAATCTGTATTTCTAAAAATCTAACAAGCTAACAATCCAATAATCTAAACAAATGAATCAAGGCCACGTTAACCAAACAATCGACTCAAACGGAATAGCAACAATTGAATTTGGCCATCCAATGAGTAACTCTTTACCAGGATCAGTTTTACAAAAATTAGCCGAAACAATAACCAATTTAGGCCAAGATAAAAGCGTTAAAGTAATTATTCTGACTTCCGCGGGAGAAAAAACATTTTGCGCGGGTGCAAGTTTTGATGAATTAATTTCTATTAAAGACATTGAAACTGGAAAAAAATTTTTCTCAGGCTTTGCAAATGTTATTAATGCTTGCAGACAATGTCCTAAATTCATTATTGGAAGAGTTCAAGGAAAAGCAGTTGGCGGTGGAGTTGGAATGGCCTCAGCAGTAGATTACTGTTTTGCAACTCGCTATGCAGATATTAAATTATCTGAACTTGCAGTTGGAATTGGACCGTTTGTTGTTGGACCGGCTGTTGAACGGAAAATTGGAAATTCAGCAATGAGTCAATTAGCAATAAATGCTACAGAATGGCGTTCAGCTGATTGGGCTATGAAAAATGGACTTTATGCTGATGTTTTTGATGAAACCTCAGAAATGGATGAAGAAATTTCAAAATTAGCATTAACACTTTCAAAATCAAACCCTCAAGCAATGAAAATGCTCAAAAAGGTTTTTTGGGAAGGAACTGAAAATTGGGACACCTTGTTAATCGATCGAGCATTAATGAGTGGAACTTTAGTTTTGTCAGAATTCACTGTGAATGCAATAAATAAATTCAAAAAATCGTAAAAAAGAGACTTTCAATTTATTCAAAAAATAATCTAAAACAATAAACATTATGAAATTAAATTTCGATTGTTCCCTTTAAATTCCTCTTGTTAAAATAAAACTCTTTCCATAAAAACTTTGTGAACTTCGCAACAACTTTGCAACTTTGCGTTTAAATACCAATAATCTAAAATCATATTAAAAAATAGTTGTATTATAAAAATAAGTTTCATATCTTTGCACCCCCAAATTAGGGGAATTGTCTTATTTAATAAATATAAAAGTGGATACATTAAGTTACAAAACCGTTTCTGCTAACAAAGAAAACTCCGGAAAGAAGTGGTTGTTAGTAGATGCTGAGGGCCAAACCGTTGGTCGTTTAGCAAGTAAGGTGGCGAAGTTAATTCGTGGTAAACACAAAGTAAACTTTACACCTCATGCAGATTGCGGAGATAATGTAATTATTATCAATGCAGAAAAAGTTTCTTTCTCAGGAACTAAATTAGTAAACAAGGAATATATCCGTTATACGGGGTATCCAGGTGGACAAAAATCTTTAACCGCTCAAGAAATCTTGCAAAAACATCCGCAAAGATTAATTGAAAAGGCAGTTAAAGGAATGTTACCAAAAAACACTTTAGGTCGTGAATTATTCAGAAACCTTAAAGTTTATGTTGGTACAGACCACAAACAAGAGGCTCAAAAGCCAGAAGTTATGAACCTTGATACATTCAAATAAGTATGGAAATTATCAACACATTAGGAAGAAGAAAAACTTCAGTTGCTCGTGTTTACCTTAAAAAAGGTACGGGTAATGTGACCGTAAATAAAAAAGACTTTAAAGAGTTCTTTCCTGTTGCAATGTTACAATTCAAAGTTTTACAGCCGTTTAACTTAACTGATACTGCTGGCCAGTATGATGTTACTGTTAATGTTATGGGTGGTGGAATTAACGGACAAGCAGAAGCAATTCGTTTAGGAATCTCTAGAGCTTTAGTGAAAATCAACGAAGAAATGAAACCAGCTTTAAAAGCAGAAGGTCTAATGACTCGTGATCCAAGAATGGTTGAACGTAAAAAACCAGGTCAACCAAAAGCTCGTAAGAAATTCCAATTCTCTAAACGTTAATATTCGTTTAGTTTATTATTTCTAACAAAAATCCGCTTCGTCGGAATTGACAAGTTTAGTATCCAAGCAATAGAGTAAAGGTCTCGAACTCCCTCTTTCTGCTGATTACTAAAGGAACGTAAACAATTTTAAAAAGAAAAAAATGTCAAAAATAACTTTTAAAGAATTATTAGATGCAGGTGTGCATTTTGGACACCAAAAAAGAAAATGGAATCCAGCAATGGCGCCATATATCTTTGGGGAGCAAAAAGGTATTCACGTAATAGACCTAAATAAGACAATTGCTCACCTAGATCAGGCTTGCGCTGCGATGACTCAAATTGCAAAATCAGGTAAAAAAGTATTGTTTGTTGCAACAAAAAAACAAGCAAAAGAACTTGTCACTGAAAAAGTAAAAGCTGTAAACATGCCATACGTAACTGAGCGTTGGACTGGTGGAATGTTAACAAATTTCCAAACGACTCGTAAATCGATTCGTAAAATGGCTTCTATTGATAAAATGAAAACTGATGGAACTTGGGAAACACTTTCTAAAAGAGAACGTTTATTCAAAACTCGTCAAAGAGAAAAATTAGAGAAAAACTTTGGTTCTATAGTTGATATGTCGCGTCAACCATCTGCTATTTTCTTAGTAGATATCTTAAAAGAGAATATTGCTTTACATGAAGCTAAAAGATTAAATATTCCTGTATTTGCAATCGTAGATACGAATACTAATCCGAAAATGGTTGATTTCCCTATTCCAGCAAACGACGATGCTACAAAATCTATATCAATAATTTTAGATCAAATTTGTGATGCAATCAAAGTTGGATTAGAAGATAGAAAAAACAGTAAAGACAAAGAGGCAACAAAAGAAACTGCTACTGAGGCAATAGCTGATGTTGTTACTGAAGTTGTTGCTCCAGCAGAAACAATTGTTGCAGAAGTTGCGATTGAAGAAGCTCCTGTTGCAGAATCTGGTGAAGAAAAAGAGTAAATAAAATTTAATAATAAAAAACAAAAAGACATTTTACTTTCCGTTTAATGTCTTTTTGGATTAAAAACTAAAAAAAATGGCAATTACAGCTGGAGAAGTAAACAAATTACGTCAACAAACAGGTGCAGGTATGATGGACTGCAAAAATGCATTAGTTGAATCAAACGGAGATTTCGAACAAGCAATCGATATTTTACGTAAAAAAGGTCAAAAAATTGCCGCCAAAAGAGGAGACAATGAGGCTAAAGAAGGATTAATATTCTCTCAGGCTAACGTTGACGGAACTGAAGGTGTTATTTTAAGATTAAACTGTGAAACAGATTTCGTTGCTAAAAACGACAGTTTCCGTGATTTCGTGCAATCTTTAATGGATATTGCTTTAGAAAAAGCTCCTGCTGATGTTGATTCTTTCAAAGCTTTAGCTTACGATGAAAGATTAAGTATTGATGAAAAAATCATCGAACAAGTTGGTGTAATTGGAGAAAAATTAGATTTATCAGCATATGCAAGATTAAGTGCTCCTAAAGTTGTTGCATACAACCACCCAGGAAACAGATTAGCAACTTTGGTTGCCATGAATTCTAACTCAGAAGTTGCCGATGATGCAGGAAAACAAATTGCGATGCAAGTTGCTGCAATGAATCCTTTGGCATTAAATAAGGATGGAATTGATCAAAACACAATAGATCGTGAATTGGAAATTGGAAAAGAATTAGCAATTCAAGAAGGAAAACCAGCTGAAATGGCTGAGAAAATTTCTCAAGGAAGATTGAATAAATTTTTCCAAGAAAATACATTATTAAGTCAACCATTTGTAAGAGACAACAAATTAACCGTTCAAGAATTTTTAGCTTCAGCTGAAAAAGACCTAACGGTTTCTTCTTTCTTAAGATATGCATTAGCTTAAGTTTAAGAAAATATTTATTAAAAGGCAAGTCTTACGACTTGCCTTTTTTTTTACAAGAAAATAACTAGTCTAATTAAAAAACTTTATACAATTCCAGAATTTATAAAACAAATTTACATTTTCAAAGAGCCAAAAAATCCTGATAACTAACAACTTAATTATTTTTCATTTAGACCTGTATAAAATACATATATTTTATCATTCCTGAACTTTAAAAGCAGACGCAATCTGAATACTTTTGTTAAAGTAAGTTAAGATATCTTTTTTTTAAAAATTATTAACAATTCGTTAGTATTACAAATGAAATATTTATATTTACGGGCTTTATTATGAATAAAAGTTTAAAAATTAAACTATACTTATGTTAAGAAAACTCAATTTATTAGTTTTAAGTGTCTTGATGACAGCTGCTTACGGATTTTCTCAAGGGGGTCTGGGGACAGTAAAAGGTTCTGTTATTGATGAAAAATCTAAAGAACCAATTTTTGGTTGTAAAGTGCTTTTGAAGCAAAATGGAACAATTAAAGGAGGAGCAAATACTGACTTTGATGGGAAATTCCAAATAAACTCATTAAATCCTGGCGAATATGACGTTGAAATTAGAAATGAAGGAGAAGGTTACCAGGCTAGTTTAACAACAGGAGTAGTTGTTTCAGCAAATAAAATCACCTTTCTTGATAATCAAATATTAGCTAAACCAGCTAACGTCAAGGAAATTGAAGAGGTCAAAGTTGTTGCTTACCGTGTTCCATTGATTGACCGTGATGGAGGTGCCTCTGGAGCCACAATTACAAGAGACGATATAGCACGATTACCTGTTCGTTCTGCCACTGGTGTAGCTGCAACCGTGGGTGGTGTAAATGCTCAAGAAGGTGGCGGAATAAGCGTGCGTGGATCACGTTCAGATGGTACTTATTTTTATATTGATGGAATTAAAGTTCGAGGATCATCAAATTTACCAAAATCTGCAATTGAAGAGGTTTCAGTTATTACTGGTGGTGTTCCAGCAAATTACGGTGATGTTACTGGTGGTGTAATTTCTGTAACTACGAGAGGACCATCCTCAAAGTTTTTTGGAAGTGCTGAAGTTGTTTCTTCTGGATTTTACTTAAAAGGTAAAGATGAAAATGGTTATGATGGCAAAGTTATAGGATTAGACAAATATGGTTATAATTTATTTGAAGGTATGCTTTCCGGTCCGTTATGGATGCAAAAAGATTCAACAGGAAGCAAAACAAAACCAAGATTAGGGTTTTTGATTTCCGGAAATATTACAGATCAAATTGATGATAGACCAATTTCTGGTGGAAGAGAAAGAATCAAAAAAGAAGTAAGAGACGAATTGATTAAAAATCCCTTAAGACCAACTGGAAATGGATTTGGAACATATCACAATGCAAACTTCTTAAGAAAAGATGATTTTGAAATGGTTGATTGGAGAATGAATGCGAGAAGAACTGAGTTTTCTGCATCTGGTAAAATTGACGTAAATACTGGACCAAGCACAAATTTGACATTTGGTGGTTCATTAAATTACAACAGAGGAAAAGATTATGATAGAAATAATTCACTGCTAAACTTCACAAATTTTGGATCATCTAAAGATTTAGATTATAGAGTTTACGGTAGATTAAGTCAACGTTTTTCAAATAATCAAGAAGGTTCAACCTCTAAAATTAAAAGTGCATATTACTCATTGATGGTCGATTATTCTAAATCATTTGGTCAAAATTTTGATGATAAACACGGATATAATATTTTCAACTATGGCCATGTTGGAACGTTTAAGACAACAAAAATCAGAACACATGCCGCACAAGATTTTAACGGTGATGGGACAGATGATTATTTTGAACAAGACGGTTTTAGGGATGTAATAGTTGAATTTACTCCCTCAGAAACAAATTCAACTTTAGCAGCAATTACATCACAGTATTATTCAATTTATGCGGACAACCCAATTGGAAATTATGAAAATTTATTCCAAATTCAATTAGGAAACGCTTTAAGGAATGGTGATGCACCTCAATCCGTTTACGGAATTTATCAAAACATTGGTGCTCCTTATAATGGATTTGGTAAAACTGAAAATGCGCAATTTCGTGTTACTGGTTCAGGTGCGGTAAATATTGGAGATCACTCATTAACATTAGGATTTGAAGTAGAACAAAGAACCGATAGATCTTGGGGTTCTGGTTTAAATGGTCCAATTAGTATATGGACAATTGCACGACAATTAGCAAACTTTCACATAACGGAATTAGACAAAAATAGTTTATATGAGTACAATAAAGGAACATATCGATATATAGATTACGACAGATTAAACACTGGTTATGCTTCAACTTCTGGTACTGATGAATATGGAGGACAAGGTGGTAAATTTGATGCAGATGGAAATCCTATTATTGATAATCAATCTTTCTTTGATTACAACCTTAGAAAAGAATTAGGTTTGTCAACAAGTGGTCAAGACTTTTTGGATTTAGATAGCTATGATCCAAATTTGCTTAAATTAAGTATGTTTACTCCAGATGAACTGTTAAACAGCGGAAGTACTTATATTTCTTATTACGGTTACGATCAAAATGGAGATAAAGTTAAAGGGAAAACAGATATTCAGAAATACTTTAATGAATTTGATAATAATGGAAACTACAAGCGTTTTGTAGGAGCTTTTCAACCAATTTATATTTCAGGATATTTAATGGATAAATTTGCATTCAATGATATCGTTTTCAATGTTGGAGTTCGTGTCGATGTTTTTGACGCAAATCAGCCTGTCTTAAAAGATAAATATTTAGTATATTCTGCCTTGACAGTTGGAGAAGCAAAAGCTAGAGCAGAAAAGGAAAACTTGAATTGGGTAAAAATTCCAGATGTTATGGGCGATGATTACACAATTTATGTGAATGATGTAGATAATCCAACTGCAGTAAATGGATTTAGAAGTGGTGACACTTGGTATGATGCAGATGGTATTGAAGTTTCAGATGCAAGAGCCTTAAGAGGTTCGGCTGGTATTGCTCCTTGGTTACAAGATCCAACACAAACAAAAGTAAAAGCTGATGCATTTGAGAAATATACCAGACAGGTAAATGTGATGCCTCGTATTGCATTTTCATTTCCAATATCAGATGAAGCATCCTTTTTTGCTCACTATGACATCCTAACAAAAAGACCAACTTCAGGCTTACGTTTTGACCCTGTTGATTTTCAATTTATTCAAAATAGAAATGAAATCATCAACAATCCAAATTTAAAACCAGAAACAACAATTGATTATGAATTAGGTTTTCAACAAGTATTATCTAAAACTTCTTCTTTAAAAATTTCAGCGTTTTATCGTGAACAAAGAAATAATGTTCAATTGATCAATGTTTTTGAAGCTTATCCAAATTCATATAGAACTTATGGAAATAGAGATTTCGGCACAGTAAAAGGAATGACTGTTGCTTATGACCTTAGAAGATCTGGGAACTTTAGAATGACAGCAGCATATACAATTCAATTTGCTGATGGAACTGGATCAGATGCAACTTCTGCTTTAAGTTTAATTAATGCTGGACAGCCAAACTTAAGAACAATTTTCCCATATGATTATGATCAAAGACATGCATTTGCAATCACTGCTGATTACAGATACGGTGAAGGAGCTGACTATAACGGTCCAATGATTAAAAATTTTGCTGTATTTGAAAATACAGGTTTAAATATTGTTTCTAATATTTACTCAGGTTCACCTTATTCAAAAGACGTATCAATAACCGATGCAGCATCTATAAGTCCATTAGCTTCTGGATTAACTGGTACAACTAATGGTTCAAGATTACCTTGGCAATACCGTTTAGACATGCAGTTAGACAGAACTTTTAATTTAGAATTTGGAAAAGATGAGTCTAAAAAGAAAGCAGCATATTTAAATGTTTATATACGTTGTACGAACTTGTTAAACCAATTCAATGCTTTGAACGTTTACAGAGCAACTGGAAACTCTAATGATGATGGATATCTGGCTGCTGCTCAATTTCAATCAACGATTCAAAACCAATTGGATGAGCAATCATTCAGAGATTACTACACAATGAAAGTACAAAACGGGGCAAATGTCAGTGTACCAAGAACAATTAGATTAGGTGTTAAATTTGATTTCTAATTAATAAATTAAAAAGAAAATGAAAAAGTCGAAAAAAATAATTTTCCTTTTAGCAAGTTTCTTGCTAACGAATAATCTTATGGCTTATAACCATAATTTTGGAAAAGAGGTAGGGAAAGGAAAGCCTTCAAATGCGCAAGTAAATAAAACAGGATGTGCACCTTCAACAGAAAAACTAAGAATGCAGTTTAATGATGTCCGAGCAATAATTGAACCAGGAGGGATTTTATTTTACGATAGATCAAATAATATTGCGGGTTATGAGGTTCCTAAGTCACTTGATGCTGGAAATCCTAATCCAACTTCAATTTTTGCAGGCGCATTATGGATGGGTGGAACTGATGTGAACGGACAATTAAAATTAGCTGCACAATTATATCGCGCTGGGGTTGATTTTTGGACAGGACCATTAACAGTGACAGCAGGTTCAGGAAATTTTGATCCAAGAAATCCTGTTGGTGATAACGTTAGAAGAGATTTTGGCGAAGCAAATATTAATTCTGATGAATGTTTAGCCTATGACAAATTCTTCACCATTACAAAATCAGAAGTAATTCAATTTAATGTTTGGTGGGAGTGTAGTAATATCCCTGGAAAAGAAGGTTGTGATGATGTTGTTGATCCAAGCTCTGAAACGATGAATAGAATTCAAAGTTGGCCAGCGCATGGCGATATTTCCAAAGGTCAAGATTATTATTTAGCTCCTTTTTACGATAGAGATGATAATGGAATTTATGACCCAAACGAAGGAGATCATCCTTGGTTTGATGATATTTTAGGAAGAGATGATATATCTTGTGGGTCTGATCGAAGAATCTCATTATTTGGTGATGAAACCAATTGGTGGGTTTTTAACGATAAAGGAAATATCCATACTGAAACTGGAGGTGATCCCATTGGAATGGAAATTAGAGCACAAGCATTTGCTTTTACTACTGATGATGAAATTAATAGAATGACTTTCTATAATTACGAATTAATCAACAGAGGTACACAAACTTTGCAAGATACCTATTTTGCGCAATATGTTGATACAGATTTAGGTGGTTTTAATGATGATTATGTGGGTTGTGATGTTACAAGAGGATTAGGGTATTGCTTTAATGGTGATTTAGATGACCAGTCAGCTGCAGGAAAAATTGGATTTGGAGTAAATCCACCGGCTATTGGAATTGACTTTTTTGAAGGTCCATATCAAGATGCTGATGGTTTAGATAATCCTGGACCGCATTTAGATACTGTAAATGGAGTTATTCAAACAGTTATTCCTACTGTTGCGGAAGCAATAAATCAAAAAGGAATCGTATATAGTGGTTTAGGTATTGGTTATGGTGATAACATAATTGATAATGAACGTTTTGGAATGAAAGGATTTACCTATTTTACAGGTGGAGCTGCTGCAACTCAAAATGATCCTTCAACTGCTGCCCAGTTCTATAATTACATGAGCGGTTTATGGAGATTTGGGGATTTAATTGTTTACGGAGGTACTGGATATCCAGGAAGCGCTGGAAGTACAACTACACCAACAAGATATGCATTCCCAGATGATTCAGATACTCTTCATTGGGGAACAAACGGGATAGATCTAGGATTCAACTGGTCAGAACAGACTAACAATAACCCAGTTGGTGATAGAAGATTTGTTCAAGCTGCCGGTCCATTTACATTAAAACCAGGAGCTGTTAATAATATTACAGTTGGAGTTGTTTATGCAAGAAGTTTAGAGGGTGATTTGTATGCTTCAGTTCGATCTTTAAAAAGAGCTGATACAAAAGCACAAGCCCTATTTGATAATTGTTTTAAGATCTTTGATCCACCAAGTGCTCCAAAATTAACGATACAAGAATTAGAAAATGAACTTGTTCTTATGTTAAGTAATCCAAATGGATCAAATAATTACAATGAAGAATATCAAGAAGAGGATAAAATCAATATTGTTGATCCAGGAAATGGCGTAATTTATGACAAACTTTACAAATTTGAAGGTTATCAAATATACCAAATGGTTGATGATGCTGCATCAGTTTCAGACATTAATGATATTACAAAGGCTCGTTTAGTAGCTCAGTGTGATATAAAAAATGAAGTATCGAAATTAGTAAATTTTGTATTTGATGAGGATTTAGGTTTCTCAGTTCCTACAGAAAAAGTGGATGGAGAAAATAAAGGAATTCGTCACAGTTTCAGTATCACAGAAGATCAATTCGCTCAAGGTACAAGACGTTTAGTAAATCACAAAACATATTACTACATTTCAGTAGCTTATGGTTATAATAACTATGCTGAATATGATCCAAATGATCCAACTAAATTAGAGGGTCAAAAGAGACCTTACGTTTCTTCACGAAATAATTATGATGGAGGTTCTATTGTATCGGTTCCTGCAATACCTCACAATCCTATGCCAGAATTAGGAGGTACAAATCAATTAATCTCTTATGGTTCTTCACCAGAGATAACACGATTAGATGGAAGAGGAAATGGAAATAACGCAATTGATTTGGTTCAATCATCTATTGATTTTATTGTAGCAAATGGCTACATGGAAAACCCTACTTATGCAAATGGAAATTCTCCACTAAACGTAAAAGTAGTTGATCCATTAAATGTTGTTTCCGGATATTTTGAATGTAAGTTTGTTGATTATGTAAGCGCTATTTCTGCTACTAATTTAAATGAAAATAAAAATTACGCTGGAACAGATACTGCTAGTTGGGTTGTTTACAGATATGATAAAGAAGGGGGTAATCTGTTAGATTCAGTAAAATCTGATAAAACAATTAGTGCATCAAACGAGCAGATAATTCCCGAGTGGGGAATATCAGTACAAATTTTTCAAGACCAATATTCATTTGTAGGATCTGCTGCAAGTGGTTCTGGTCCAGAAAATGAGCGATATACTTCACCAATTGAGGCAACAATTGAATTCGCTGATTCTTCCAAACCTTGGTTGTCATTTGTTCAAGATAATGATGGATTTTATCCAACAAACTGGATTTTAAGTGGCGATTATAAACCTGGTGATGATACAACTGGTTTACCAAAGGACATAAACTTTCCAGGTTATTATTCAGATGAAATTGGAAGAGATAAGGATAAATCATATGCTAAATTACTCAATGGAGGAATCGCGCCATACCGATTAACGGGGTACATGGCAGATTTCCATCCACTTGCATACCCTTCAACTTATACTGGTATTACGGCTTCAAGAAAGGGTAATAGTATATCTAGAGCTCCAAGTATCGATATTGTATTAACATCAGATAAATCAAAATGGACAAGATGTGCTGTAATTGAACTTGGACGAACAACAGAATTAAATGTGGGCCAAGCTGAAGCTGGTACTTTAAGAAAGTCATTCAGCGTTAATAAGGAAGGCCAAAATGATGGAACAGGTACCAAAGGAATGGGATGGTTCCCAGGATATGCGATTGATCTGGAGACTGGTATGCGTTTACACATGGCTTTTGGAGAAAATTCATTCTTAGGTGGTGAAAATGGTTCAGACATGAAATGGAATCCGAGCTCAAGACTTACTGATAATGTTGGAAATCCATTGTTTGGTGGTCAGCATGTTATCTATGTTTTTGGGTACAACATGAAAGGTGAAACAGACAATACAAAAAATTGTCCTTACTACGATGGTGTAAATAATTGGGTATATGATAAATATTTAACGGCAACAAATGCTTCATACACTGATCTCTTCAATAATTTAACATGGGTGGCTAATCCAATGTTAACAGCTCAACAAACAGTTTTATCAACTGATGTCAAAATCAGAGTAAGAATTAACAAAGAGTATAATGACTTTATAGCTTCAGGAAGAAATGGAGGAAAACCAATGTATTCCTGGGCAATGGATGCCATTTCAACTCAAGTTAGTAATGCGGATAAATTAAAAGAAGCTTTGGACTTAATAAATGTAGTGCCAAATCCATATTATGCATTCTCTGAATACGAGCGTTCAAGACTTGATACACGAGTTAAAATAACTAATTTACCAGATGTTTGTACAATCAAAATCTACAACATAAGTGGAAAATTAATTAGAACTTTCAAAAAAGATAGTCCAATAACGTCTTTGGATTGGGATATGAAAAACTCGAAAAATGTTCCCATTGCAAGTGGTGTATATTTGATTCACGTTGAAGTTCCAGATGCAGGAGAAAGAATAATAAAATTCTTTGGAGGCGTAAGACAAATTGATTTAGAAAATATTTAATTTCATAGAAAAACATCAAAAAATGAAAAGAATATTAAAAACAACAGCAGTAATTGGAACTTTTGTTTTAAGTTCATATATCCAAGCTGGAAATGAAGACAGAGTAGGTTCTGCAGGTGCGTCTCAACTAATGGTAAATCCCTGGGCAAGAAGCACTGGTTCAGCGGATGCTGGATTTGCAAATACAATAGGACTAGAAGCTCAATATACTAATATTGCGGGATTAGCATTAGCTGACAAAACTCAAATTAAATTTAATATGTCAAACTGGCTAGGAATGGCAAATATAAAATTCTATTCCGCAGGTTTCTCACAAAGAATATCAGAAAGTAGTGTTTTTGCTGTTAGTGTTCAATCAATGAATTTCGGTGAAATTGATGTCACAACAGTTGCTTTACCAGAAGGAGGAATTGGAGTTTTTGTGCCACGTGTGAATATTGTGAACGTAGGCTATGCAAAAAAATTCTCTAACTCAATTTCAGGTGGTATCAACTTCAAAGTTATATCAGAAAGTATTGCGAATCTAAGTTCTAAAGGTGTTGCAATAGATGCTGGCATAAGATACGTTACAGGAGAAAAAGATCATATTAAATTCGGAATTGCTCTAAAAAATGTTGGACCAACAATGAAATACAAAGGTGATGGATTAGCTAATCAAATCAATTATGTATCAACTGGGGGAATTGCAACATTGGAACAACGTTCTCAACAATTTGAAATGCCTTCCTTGTTAAACATTGGAGCATCTTATGATTTCATTTTTTCTGAATCATCAAAACTAGTTGCAATGTTAGGATTTACAGCTAATTCTTTTTCTACAGATCAATACAGATTAGGTTTAGATTATAACGTAACAAAGGAAAAAGCTGCATTTAATATAAGAGCTGGTTATGTTTATGAGAAAAATTTATTTTCGATAGAAAATAGAACAAATGCATTAACAGGATTAACTGCTGGTTTCTCAGTTGATGTACTATCAGGAAAAACTAAAAATCCATTAGGAATTGAATATTCTGTAAGATTGGCCGGTCCATTTGGATACATTCATACTGCAGGAGTAACAATTGCAATAAAATAATAATTTTCACATATCTTTGCAATGCAAGAGGGTCAATTTGGCTCTCTTGTTTTTGTTTAATAAATATCACTATGAAAGCACCAAAAGAAAAATCAGCCTTAAATCAAGCAACCTATTATACAGAAGAAGGACTAAAAAAATTGAAAAATGATTTGCATGAAATGAAAACGGTTCAAAGACCTGCAATTTCTGATCAAATAGCTGAAGCAAGAGATAAGGGTGATTTATCAGAAAATGCGGAATATGACGCAGCGAAAGAAGCTCAAGGTCTACTGGAGATGAAAATAGGTAAATTAGAAGCAATTTTATCTAATGCTCGCTTAATTGATGATTCTATGATCGATACTTCTAAAGTTTTTATTTTATCAAAGGTTAAAATACAAAATATTTCAAATGGAATGGAAGTTGAATACATGCTTGTTGCTGAAAATGAAGCTGATTTAAAAGCCAAAAAAATATCTATTGAGTCTCCAATTGGGAAAGGTTTGTTGGGAAAAAAAGTAGGAGAAGTAGCTGAAATTAACACTCCAAATGGTATCATGCAATTTGAAATTGTAAATATTTCAAGATAAATTCTATTAACAATGATTATCGAAACCATATTTTCAAAAATAATTAAAGGAGAGATTCCATGTTACAAAATTGCAGAAAATGAGGATTTTTTGGCCTTTTTAGATATTCAACCTTTGGTAAAAGGACATGTATTAGTTATTCCAAAAGTTGAAGTTGATTACATATTTGACTTAGAAGACGAGATACTAGAAAAAATGATTATTTTCTCAAAAGAGGTTTCCAAAAAAATAATAAAGGCTTATCCCTGCAAAAAAATTGGTCTTACAGTTATTGGATTAGAAGTTCCTCATGCCCATATTCATTTAATTCCAATCAACAGTTTGAATGACATGAACTTCGCAAATGAAAAAATGAAATTATCAACGCAGGAATTAGAAGAAGTTGCTGCGAAAATTTTGAATTCTGAATTATGAGTTAATAATTTACTGGCAACTTTAATTCTTCACTTTTCATTTTTCTCTCTTAAATGTCTTTAAACTTTTAATGTAAGCGATATATCCTCCTTTACCTTGAATGAAAATAATAATCCTAGTTTGAAAATACATCAATAGAAACATCGTTAAGATACATACCAAGGTAAAGGGAACTGAAAATCGCGTTTGATAACCAATAATTGGTTTTACAATCTGATAAATAATTATTAAATGCCCCACATACAGCCACAAAGTATTCCTACTCATCTGTTTCATGAAAACTGGTAAATCTTTCACTACAAGGCTTAAAAAAGCCATTACTGAACCAACAGAGAGGACAATTCCAAAACGGTGATAAATTAAATTTGGACTATCATGCCAAAAGTAACTTTTACCATAATATGAAATTTCAAAAACATCACCAATTTCAGATAGTAAAATAAATGTTAAGCCTAAAAAAGCTAATTTAAAACCAATTAACTTTTCAAAATTTGCACGTTTAACTTCATAAGAAAGCCAAATACCTAATAGTGAGCCCGCAAAAATATAGGCCAACCAGGGAGTTAAAGGAAACATTGATTTAGTTTCAAAATCATTCAGATACGGAGCAACAAAAATTGGCAATTCATTCAGATCAACATTGTGCAAAATTGGAAATAGGGAAACGATCAATAATACCAGCGCAAACATCAATGTTGACATAATCCAACGTACATGTCTAGAAATAAAATAAGATAACATTATTGTTAGCAACCCAATAGCAATAATGTGTAAAACATCTACTCTTAATGCGCGCTGAATCTCATCCAAACCTAATAAATTTGATATAATTAAATAAGGAATACTGATTAATATTCCATAAAAAACAGAAGTCATCAAACGACTTTTTAATTCTTCTTGTTGAAAAAACTTTTTATTAAAAAGTGCGTCGCGATACCTTGCATGTTTTAAAGCTCCTTCACGAAAAATTTTACGAATTAATTTTTGTCTCTTAGCATCTTTCTCTGCTGACAGTGTTTTAAATAAAAATAAAGAAGTAGAAATCCAAAATATTGTAAAAAAAGTTTCGCCAATACCTACATCTAAAAATTGTCTTAGTCCATCTTCAGTGAAAATTTTACCAATTACATATATTGGAAAATTTAACATATATCCCCAAAATAAAAGGGTCACAATTCTATTAATTCCGGCCTTAACCCGAGGATTTGAACCGTCAGATTTTTCTTGAGATAACATTAAATAAGTAAAAACTGCACCAGAAACCATCATGAAAAACGGAGCTGTGTAACCTCTAAAACTTGTCCAAAGTTTAATGCCATAAGAATCACCATCTCTTATTTCTAAATCTAAAAAATCATAAGTTGTATGACCTTGAATCATCATAAACAATGCAAGAACACGCATTAAATCAAGAAAAAGAATTCTTTTTGTTTTCTCCATAATTTCGTTAATCGTTGGTCAAAAGTACAAATAAAAGAATTAAATTTCGCCTGTCAAAACTAACCGTAAAGGTTCTTTACTTCCTTTTACATAAATATAAACTGATTTTACAATTTTTCCCGAATAACCCTTTGGATCAAAACTTACTTTAACAGTTCCATTTTCATTTATTTCAAATTTATTTTTTGAAACTTCTGCCGTGTTGCAAGAACAAGGAATATCAATTTTATCAATTTCTAAAGGCTTGGGGCCAATATTATTAATATTAAAACTGACTTCATATTTTGTCGTTTGATCAATTTTTCCTAAATCTCTAACCTGATTATTTGTAACGAGGTAATTAGCACTATCAACTTGAATAAACGATACACTTTGAATTTCGATTTTTCGCTCTAAAGCTGCAATTCGAGAATAAATAGAATTTTTCTTATCTTGTGGATTATCACTTATTAACTTATCAGCTGTATATTCACCAAAAGGAACCTCCTGAAAAGTTAGCTTTGTACCAGACGAATGTGAGTTTTTTATGTAAGGCAAAAATTTACCTTTATCATATTCTCCCAAATAATTTTTCAATGAAGCAATTCTTCTTTTGGTCAAATTAACATTGTAGTCATTTTTCGCTAAAGGACTTGCAAAACCTTTCACAGTAAGATTGATTGAATTTCCTTTTTCCAATTCTTTGAATAATAAATCTCGAAAAAGTTCTAAATCTTTCACTCCTTGCTCTACAAATTCTGTAAAAAAACTTTCGATATCTTCTTGCGCATCAATTGCCTTTTTATCAATTAAACCTTTAGAATATTCTCTCTTATACTGAGAAATCATGCTTGTATAATCATTGTAAGTCTTAATGTAGTTTATCTTGGAAGTTGTATCGTTTGAATTTGGATTAGGAATATCGTTGTGAAAATATAAAGTAACAGGAAGTTTTTTGTTCAATTCCTCAAAGGTTATTTTAATTTCTTTATCCTTAATTTCCAAATTATTTGCAAGTAAATTAGTGTCAGCACTTGGTTTTGGAATTGAATATGAATAAATATCTGAACAACAAGTTGGATTATTTGAAAAGGTCACCCCTAGCCTATTTGTTGAAAAATAGTACTCTTCGTTATTCTTAAAATAATACAATTCATTCGCTTGACTATTAATTGGAAGACCTAAATTTTCGGATTTTTGAAATTTATTTCCATCAAAATTTGATGAAAAAATATCGTAACCACCAAAACCATAATGCCAAGAAGAAGAAAAATAAAGAGTTTTTGACAGCGAATCGAAAAAAGGACTAAGTTCATTATCTGGTGTATTTACAATTTCCACTGAAATTGGTTTTGAAAACTGATTACCATTTTTGATATAGGAATAAAAAATATCTAAACCACCTTTAGAACCTATTCTATCTGAGGCAAAAAATAAGACTTCGTTATTATCAAACTTCGCAATATGCGGCATAGTAGTATTTGCATCACTTTCATTTATGATTTCACCCAAGGTATCAATTGATTTCATTTTTCCATTAACATAATAAGCGACCATTATTTTACAATTCAAATTTGCTTCATTTTCCTTGCATAAACTATAGTAAAATCGTTTTTTATCAAGTGAAAAAGTTCCATTACCCGCATGAAATTGTTCTGGATTGAGTTCATCTTGTTCAATAATTTCATCCTTAGAATTTAAATTAATTTTATAAATTTCATTTTTATATTTTTTTGCATAAATCTCATCTACTCGGCTTGAAGAATCTGCTTTCAATGCGGAGAAATATAGCATATCATTGTAAAAGCTATGTCCAAATTCGGAATCTACTGTATTTACTGACGGCGGCAGTTTTAAAACTTCTAATTTAGCAGTGTCTTTTATTGCTTTTTTTGCCCACAAATTTGATTCTAATTCTTGTTTGGATTTTAAATACAAATAGCCACTTTTATCGTTCGCATATTTTTTCTTTGCGATTTTAAAAGACTCGATTGCATCAGCGTAATGACCATTTTGCTTCTGCATTAATCCTAAATATAAAATACTTCTTATGTACAATTCTGTTTCTTCCTTATCAAAAACTTTTTGATACATTTTTTCAGCTTTTGAATAATCCTTGGTCAAACGTAAAGTCTCTGCATAATTCCACAAAAGATTTACCGATTCTGAATCTGAAATTAGTGCTTTTTCATAAAAATAAATAGCTGAAATATAATCTCCCTTTTCTTTTAATTTACTCGCAATATCAATATTTTCTTCGAAAGTACCATTCGATTCTCGCTTAAAATCATTCGTTCTTTGAGAAAAAGAAGAAGTTGAAAAGAAAAAAAAAGATAGAAATATCAAATAAATTCTGGGCATACTCTGTGTTGAATTTGTTTTGGGTTGTATTTATTAAATATATATTTTAAATTTAATTCAAATCCACCTCTTGAATTACTTGCAGGCTTTAAATTTGAAATATTCACATCATAACTTAAGGCAACATAAAAATTATTTAAATCAATTCCAAAATTTAAGAAAAAAGCATCTTTTTTCCGCATAAAAATTCCACCAGAAATCGCCTTGTAGGATTTTGCATCGTTTTTTAAGGCATACTTTACTTGAGAACCAAAAATTAATTCACGAAAAGTTCCTTGTTTTTGAAATATGAGGGAAGGCAATAAATTAATCTTTTCGTTTAACTTAATTGTTGCATTTGCAAATAAACTAAATCGAACATCTCTTTTTACTTTTTCACCATAAAATCCTTGATTCGGTTGATTCAAATTAAATACCGAAAAACCAAATTGAAATAAATGTTTCTTGTCTTTAATTACTTCATAAGAAATTCCGGTCCCCAGTGACAAATTATTCCTTTTTGAAGTGATTAATTCTTCCGTAATAGGTGCATTTGAATCGTATTTTAATCCATTAAACTGTTCATCAAAATAAAAATTCGGGAAAGTAAATTGCCTGTGGTTAAGGGCAATTTGTAATCCTGCAGTTAGTTGTTGCGTTGAATCCTTATTCAGAAATTTACGGTAAGAAGGCATCAATTGAAGTTCAATTGTTTTAAATTTTCCATCACCAGAAATATCATTGAAAAGTAAAAAACCCAAGCCAACATCTTGGTTTTTTTTGAGATGGGTATCAAACGAAAATGAAAATGTTTTGAAAGGTTTTGTAACGCTTTTCCACTGCTCTCTATAAGACGAAATAAATCTATTATTCCCTTTGAAATTACCGCTATTTGCCGGACTTAAATAAAGTGAATTATTGAAAAATTGCGACCAATGAATATCTTGTGCAAAACTTAATTCACACATAAATACAAGAAATATAAAAGCAATTGTTCTCACCTTAAATGTTTTTCAGTGATGAAGATAGTGAAAAAAAATAAAATAGAATTAATTTTAATGAAATTATTATTTTTTCATATTAAAAAATAAAGCTTCATCTGCTTTTATTGATTTCAATTCTCTAGAGTTAACTTTGAAAATGAGAGAAATACTATCAGCAACAGCACTTTTTTTAGACACAAAATTTGGATTTATTAAAATAGTTTTATGTTGACTTGAAAGCAATACAATTTGAGCTTTTATTTTCTGTTTATGGAGAAAAAACTGTTCATTTTTTTTATGAATTTTTAAAGTTAGTAGAGTAATGTTTGGATTTATAATCGTTGCAACTTTTTGATTTGCCCTAATGTGTGAATTTAACCGACAATAAATTTCTCCAATTTGTCCTTTAATTGGTGATAAATAAAAATAGTTTTCAGCCTCGGATTCTTTCTTTTCAATTTTAGCAAAAGTTAAATTAAATTTAATTTCCCGAAAGTAATTATCTTCATTTTTTGAGGAGAAAACGGGAACTTTTGGAAGTAAGTCTGTCTCTGAAATTTCGTTGTAAAAAATTTGCCATTTGCTTACTTCATTGGGAAATTGCTGCGAAATATTTGTAAAATTTAAATTCAAAATAGATTTTAATTCTCTTTTGAAAACCACTAATTCGTCAAAATATTTTTTATTATTTAACTGAAATAGGAAATCGTGTTTTTTAACTTTCGAACCAACTTTTAAAATTAATTCTCCTTTCTCCAACATTCCTGAAATTGGAAATGAGATTATTTTTTCGACAAGAAAAGATTTTATAAGTTTTACTTTTATATATTTTTCGGTTTCCGCTAATTCTTTTAAATTTTCTGATGAATTTAATGATCTTTCAATTTTTAATGAACTTTTTTTTGAATTGAATTGTGAATTATTTTGATTATTTTCCTTAAATAAATTAAAGTAAATAACTGTTATACAAATAAATAACGAAAATAACACTAAAATTCTTTTTTTCATTTTATAAATTTACCAGCTCTATTTTTTAAAAGTACAATTAATTTCTCAATTAGTGTAATGTAAAGTTAATGTTAATAACTTAGTTGATAATGTCTTTTCAAAGATTGCTTTTTGTCCTTAATCGATTAGTATCTTTGTTTTTCAAACGATATTAATAGTTACAAAGATGTTAAGCTCATTAATCAAGAAAAGATTGTCAGATAATCAAGTTGCAAATATTTTTGTGAACGCTTTATTTGAAGTAGTAGAAAAAGGATTTGATGAAGTTGCTTCTATTATAAATGAAGACGCAGCATTTGTCGTTTCACCTCAGATTCAGGCAAACCAAGATGGTGAATTCGCTATGATTGTGCTTGTTGGAAATTTATCATTCATTGAAAGTACTTTTGAAGCTGAACAAGCGCATAATGTTGAGAAATTGGTTTTTGAGAAATTAGCTAAAATTTACGGAATGGAACTACACTCATTTATTGATTTAATCCGCGAATACCAGAGCTTTATGTCTCGAAAAAATCATCCTTCAAAAAATATGATTTATGCTATGTCAAAATCCATTTTTTATAAATACAATTTGAATGACTTTCAAGATGACTATTTCAAAAGAATGCAAGCGCCAAATCCATTATTCTTAAAAAGAATGGATGATGTTGTTCAAAGTTTTCTTTGGGATTGGGATGTGTTTTTCAAGAAGTATAAAATGTAATTTAAGTACAATTTCAAATATTTAAGATTTCAATTCATTTTTACAAAAACAACTTTTTTCGTTTCAAAAAAATCTTCTTCAAAGAAATCAGGAATTGAATGATAGGTTATTTTTTGTTTGATGTGTTTCATTTCTTCTTTTAAATCTCCACCTTTTAGATACAAAATTCCATTTTTCATGTAATTTTTATTTTCTTTATTGAATTTGTTTTTTGTCCAAGTTAAAAAAGTTGGCATTGCAGTTACAGCACGACTAACAATAAAATCAAATTTTTCTTTGATGTTTTCCGCTCTATCGTTTGATGCTTTAACATTTTCTAATTTCAAATGTGCTGCAACTTCTGTCACAACTTTGATTTTTTTACCTATAGAATCTACCAGGTGAAACTGGCAATCAGGAAATAAAATCGCTAATGGAATTCCCGGAAAACCTCCACCTGTTCCAATATCTAAAATAGTTGTGTTTGGTTTAAAATCAATTATTTTGGCGATTGCTAAAGAATGTAAGACATGCCTTTCATAGAAAGAATCCAGATCTTTTCGTGAGATAACATTTATCTGATTATTCCAAAATTCATAAATTTCACGTAATTCAGTAAATTGAGCAATTTGCTTTTCGCTTAAATTTTTAAAATATTTTTTGACTAATTCTACTGAATTCATGTTCTTTTTCTGCAAAAGTAAGAAAAAATTACTCTTTCGCAGAATCTTCATGATAAATATAATCAACAACAATTTTATACTTTTCCATAATTATTTTACGTTTCAACTTCAAGGTTGGAGTTAGCTCTCCCCCATCAATCGTGAATTCCTTTGGTAACAATGAAACTTTTTTGATTTGTTCCCAATTTCCATAATTCGCATTTAATTTTTCAACCGCTAATTCAATGCGTTTTATGACAAGTTCATTTTTGTACAACTCTTCATTTGAAAGAGTTTCTATATTCAGTTTTTTTCGAGTGCTCCACTCTTTAATAAAATTAAAATTAGGCACAATCATCGCTGCAGGGAATTTTTCATTTTCACCAATTACCATTATTTGCTCTATAAAACGAGATTCTTTGAATTTATTTTCCATGGCTTGCGGAATGATAAATTTGCCACCAGAAGTTTTAAAAATTTCCTTTTTTCTATCAGTAATTTTTAGGAACTTTTCTTCCACCATTTCTCCTATATCTCCTGTATGGAACCAACCTTCAGAATTTATTTCTTCAGCAGTTTTTTCTGGTAAATTATAATAACCCATCATCACATTAGGACCTTTTACCAGGATTTCGCCATCTGCACCAAATTTAACTTTTACATTATTTAAAAGTGTTCCAACAGTTCCAATTTTAATTCCTTTTTTGAAACAATTCACTGAGACAACGGGAGAAGTTTCCGTTAAACCATAACCTTCCAAAATCGGAATTCCAGCTGCAAGAAATATTCTTGCCAATCTTGGTTGCAAAGCTGCACTTCCAGAAGCAACAGCAGTTGTATGTCCACCTAAAGCTTCCTGCCACTTGGAGAAAATTAATTTTCGAGCAATTTTTAACTTAAAGTTATACCAAGCCGATTTTCCTTTAAAATCGTATTCTTCCGCTAATTTTACAGACCAGAAAAATAATTTTCGTTTTATGCCAGTTAATACATCGCCTTTAGCCATTATTTTTTCAAATATCTTCTCCAAAAGGCGAGGAACTGCCGTAAAAACATGTGGCTTTACTTCTCGGACATTATCACCAATTGTATCCATTGATTCTGCAAAATAAATCGCACAACCTAAATACATGTATAAATAATGTAACATTCGCTCGTAAACATGACAAGCAGGTAAAAATGTCAAAACACGCGAATTATGATCTGCAGGAATTCGTTCCACACAGCCAAGTACGTTTGAAATTAAGTTATTATGAGAAAGCATCACTCCTTTCGGGTTTCCAGTTGTACCAGAAGTGTAAATAATCGTTGCTAAATCTAAATTTCTAACATTTACCTTAAGTTCTTCAACTGTTTTTTGATCTACTTCAAGATTAAATGTCAATAAATTTGAAAAATGTTCCACCTTTTCAGCTTCATCAAAACAAACAATTTTTTCCAAACTTGGAATTTCATTTTTTATACTGTTTATTTTTGTAAATAATTCTTCATTACCACAAAAACAGAGTTTAATTTGGGCATCATTAAAAATATACAGGTAATCTTTCGTTGCAATATTTGGATAAACAGGTATAACAATTGCTCCAATTTGTAAAATTGCCAAATCCATCATATTCCATTCAAAGCGATTACTCGAAACGATGGCAACTTTATCGTTGGGCTTAATACCGAATCCAACTAATGCCCTTGAATATTCATTTACAGATTGTAAAAAATCTTTGGTAGAAATAGGAATCCATTCTCCATTTATTTTTGTAGAAAACATTTTTGGATTCGGAAAATGTTCTAACTGATGATAAGGAATATCAAATAGTCTGTTCATAGAGTCTTTAGCTTCAATCTTCATAGATTTCTAAATTATATTAAACAATCATTATTATTTTTACTTAAAGTAAAAGCACTCTAAAATTAGATAACTTCTAGTATAGGTGATACTAAATAAATTTTGTGAAAAGATAATTGCTAAAAATAATAATTATTTTTAGCAATTAACGCCAAAAGTTAAATTATCATTCAAAATGTATATTTATTCATTATTAAGTCATAAATATTCATTTACCTTCGTTCAACTGTAACTTTTATGCGAATTTTGTGTTTACTAATGAAAATTAGGAGCATAAAATAAATTTGTCTTGCAGCTTTTTTATCATATGATTTTAGTTTTGTTTTAAGAGAATGCATAAGTCACATTTTATCTGGTTTTAAAAAGACTTATACTTGTTTTTGTTTTGAAAAAAGGTTTATTCGGCAGAGTAAACCTTTTTTGCTTTTATAAAAGTCATAAAAGCAAAATTTTGCTGGAATGTGGAATAAGATCGCACTGGTAAATCTGCAATAAAAAATGTTGCATCTTTCCCTTTTTCTAATGAACCAGATTTATTTTCTTGAAAACAAGCAAATGTTGGCCAGAGTGTCATTCCTTGGATACATTCTTTTAGCGAAATTGCTTCATTCATTAACAATCCATTTTTTGGTAAATTTTGCACATTTTTTCGCTGAACTGCAGCGTGGATTGTCAAAAAAGGATCAAACGATTCTACCGGAAAATCTGTTCCTAAAGCAAAAATTCCTGTTTTGTCCAAAATAGATTTGTAAGCATACGCTCCTTTTAATCTGGCTTTCCCTATTCGATTTTCTGCCCAACGTTGATCGCTAACTGCGTGAGTCGGCTGCACAGATGGAAAAGCTCCATATAAAGTTAATTTTTCAATATCAATTAAATCCAAAACCTGAGCGTGTTCTATTCTCCAGCGATGGTCTTTTTTGTATTTGAATGTTTGAGCAATAATATCTAACACAATCTTATTTGTAGAATCTCCAATTGCATGCGTATTCATTTGGTAATCAACTTTCCGACAAAAAGCAGAAATTTCTTTAAAATCAGCCAAAGATGTTAATAAAAATCCATGAGAATGCTGGTCGTCTGAATATGGTTTTTTCAAACAAGCACCTCGTGACCCTAGAGATCCATCACCTACAACTTTAAAACTTCTAATACTTAAATTTTTGTTTACATAATGTCCATTTTTTTTAGCAAAATCTTTATTTTTTTCAGTTGGATAAAGCATGGCATATACATTCAAATTTAATTTTTTGCTTTTAATCAAGCTTTCAAAAAGTTGAATATCTTCAAAATTTATGCCGGCTTCATGAACAGATGTTATTCCATATTGAAATAATTCTTCTTGAATTTCAAGTAAAGTTTCTTGCTTTTCTTTCAGAGAAAAAGGGGGAATTAATTTTGTAACTTCGTTAATAGCATTATCCAAGATTAATCCTGTTTCAACATTATTTGCCATTATAACTTTTCCACCAGCTATTTTTGAATCTTTGGACAGATTTGCTTTTTTCATCAAACATTCATTAATTAAAGCGGCATGACCATCCACACGAATCAATAAAACAGGAATATTTGGAAATAATTTATTTAATTTTTCGTTGTTTGGGAATTCTTTTAAAGCCCATAAAGATTGATCCCATCCACGAGCAACAATGAATTTTCTAGAAGATTTAGCAGCATATTTCTCCAATTTAAATAATACCTCATCAAAAGATTTAGTTTCTCGTAAGTCTAAATTTAATTTTTGGTCTATTAAACTTAATAAATGTCCGTGAGAATCTGTAAATCCAGGATAAACCTCTTTGCCATTTGCGTCGATAGCTTCCTCACAGCGATATTTATTTAAAATCTGTCTTTCAGGACCAAGTTCAACAATTTTTCCATCTTTCACTGCCATTGCATCAAAAATGGTATAATTTCCATCAACAGAATAAATTTTGGCATTATGAATAATTAAATCCACTTTTTTACCTTTCATACAGGAGGATTGAAAGGCAAAAACTGAGAATAAAAAAAAGAGTCCACTATAGCGGAGAGCAATATGTTTCAGCATGTCTTAAATTATTTTGTGAAAAACAGAAGCTGAAGCTTGCGCAGTTGGCATAATCAATAAGTCATTTATGGTAACATGTTTTGGTCGAGTGCACACAAAATAAATTGTTTCCGCTATATCTTTTGCAATTAATGGCTCAAAACCAGCATAAACTGAATTTGCAATTTCTTCGTTCCCTTTAAATCTTACTTGCGCAAATTCAGTTTTAGCCGCTCCAGGTGCAATATTTGTAACTTTAATATTATATTTAACAAGGTCAATTCTCATGGCTTTTGAAAGTGCCTCTACTGCGTGTTTTGTGGCACAATAAACATTTCCCTCAGCATAAACTTCTCTACCTGCTATACTTCCAAGATTCACAATGTGACCCTCTTTATTTTCTTTTAAAAATGGAATAATTTGTTTACTCAAATACAATAATCCTTTGATATTTGTGTCGATCATTTGATCCCAGTCATTTTCATTTCCGTCCTCAATGACATTTCTCCCTAAAGCTAATCCAGCATTATTTATTAGGATTTTTATGTTTTTTGTAACATTTTCGGGCAAACTTTTTACACTTTCAATCACTTCATTATTTTTTTGAATGTCAAAATTCAAAGTTATTACGTCAATTTCGGGGAAATTCAAATTAAACACATTTTTGATTTCTTTTAATCTTTCAAATCTTCTGCCAGTTAAAATCAAATCCCAATTTTGTGCAGCAAAAATTTTTGCAGTTTCTAATCCAAATCCAGATGTTGCTCCAGAAATTAAGATATATTTTCTTTCTTTTTCCATTCGTTAAAAGGTTTTACAATGATAAATATGATTAATAAAATTGCTAGATAAGAAAAAATTCGATAACGAACAATTGCACCGAAAATTGGCGTTGCCCAGCCAATAAATAAGGATAAAATCAAGACAAACATAGATAAAGTTATTACTAAAATTTTTTCATTTCGATTTAATTTTCGTCTGAAAATAATTCCCAAAATCAATGCTCCAAATAAGAAATAGGTTTCTAAAATTGTTAAAATTTTAAACTTAGGTGAAGGATCATTCCAGCTGGGTCTTAATAAAGAATTTGCTAAGGAAATAGGAATATTTTTGACAAGCTGCTTTTTAGAATACAAAATTAAAGTTGGTTCAATGTATGAGTTTGAGTGAGTCCAAATACTATGAATTTTGAATTTCCTGAGAGAATCAGCTTTCATTGTGATTTTTTTCAACCCGTGTTTATTTCCTCTGGGCATTTTAAAAATCCCTGCATCTTTAGTGAAATAAGCAGAATCCCTTTCATTCACAATTTTACTGTATTGATTAATTGGGACATGATAGGTGAATTTTTCATGTTCATTTTGCAAATAAATCCCACCTTTTGTGATGTTATTAAAATCAAATTGTTTCACAGTAATGGCATCAGTAAAAAGTTGCCATTGATTTGGGAAAATAAAAAAACTTATGAACAAGATTCCAATCTGAATCCCTGCAACAAAAAGTAATTTCATCTTTGGAAAAACATATTTTGAAAGGAATAAAAATACAAAAGGAAAAGTAATTGCAATTAAAATATATGCTTTAAAATTTAATAAAAAATATAAAATAAGCAGAAATGATAGATAATTTAGTAATTTAAATTTAAAAGGTTTTCTTAAAATCCAAAAAAGTAAACCATACACAAAAATGACCATTGGTTCTTTTAAAACTCCACTTCCCCAAAATAAAAATGAAGGCAATAATAGCAATGCCAGTAAAAATACTCTTGCATTTACATGCACATACTTTTTGAAATAAAGGAAAATTTGAATGATTCCAAAAGTTGAAAATAAATTGAAAATAAGAAAATGAATATAAACTACATTAAAGGAGAAAAAATGAATGATACTATTTATCCTAATTATATTTTTTGCATCATCGTGAATCACGCTTTGTGGCTGCGACCAGACGCTCGTTCCTAAAATGTTTGCCTCTATAATTTCTTTCGTTTCTCCAACTCCAGTAAGTAATTTGAAATAATTTATGGGAGATTCAAAAAATACATTTTGCAAAATTTTTGCGTCAGTTATGTAAATTCCTGAATCATAATACAAATAACCTGATCCATAATACCATGTATATAGGTATATAAAAACTAAAGCTACTGAAGATTTTACTGCAAAAACCAAACTTAAGTCCCATTTTTTAAAGCCGTCAATTTTCCCAAGTTTGGAGAATCTTATAAAGAGAAAAACCAAGAGAAAAGCAAAAAAGGAATATGTAATTTCGAAAAACATTTGTGGGTCAAAGTTAGCGCTTAGATTTAATTTATTTTCTGAATTCGGTAAAATTTATATTTTTTAATCAACAATTCACAATAATTATCAAAAAATCAGTAAAAACCGATTTAGAATCTTTATTTTTGAACAAAAATTATTCCATGGAAAGTAGTTTACAAGCAGAAGCAACGTTAGAACAAGCAATTGAATTGGGTTTAAGAGCCGATGAATTTGATATGATAAAAGAAATTTTAGGTAGAACACCTAACTTTACTGAAACAAGTGTTTATTCTGTAATGTGGTCTGAACATTGTTCTTACAAAAATTCTATTTATTGGTTAAAACAATTACCAAAAGATGGTCCTCACATGTTGGTTAAAGCTGGCGAGGAAAATGCTGGATTGGTTGATTTGGGAAATGGAATTGGCTGTGTTTTTAAAATCGAATCACATAATCATCCAAGTGCATTGGAACCCTATCAAGGAGCTGCAACAGGAGTGGGTGGAATCAATCGTGATATTTTCACTATGGGAGCTAGACCAATAGCACAATTAAATTCATTGCGTTTTGGAGATATATCCCAAGATAGAACAAAATGGCTGGTGAAAGGCGTTGTTAAAGGAATCGGTGATTATGGAAATGCGTTCGGAATTCCAATTGTTGGAGGAGAAGTTTTCTTTGATAAATCCTACAATCAAAATCCTTTAGTAAATGCTTTTTCTGCCGGAATTATAGATCCTAAAAAAGTTATTTCAGCAAAAGCAACTGGGCCAGGGAATCCTGTTTACATAGTAGGTTCTGCGACTGGAAAAGATGGAATTGCAGGTGCAGCTTTCGCTTCAAAAGATATTACGGAAGATTCAGCAAATGATTTACCATCTGTGCAAGTTGGTGATCCTTTCCAAGAAAAACTATTATTGGAAGCTACCATGGAGTTAGCTGAAACGAATTCAATTCGTGGAATGCAAGACATGGGAGCAGCAGGAATTACATGTTCTACAAATGAGATGAGTGCTGCTGGCGGAGTTGGAATGGATATTCATTTAGACAGAGTTCCAACGAGACAAGAAAACATGCTACCTTACGAGATTTTACTTTCAGAATCGCAAGAAAGAATGTTGGTTGTGATTCAAAAAGGAGAGGAAGCAAAAGTAAAAGCAATTTTTGATAAATGGGATTTACATGCTGAAGAAATTGGTGTTGTAACCGATTCGGATCGAGTTCGCTATTTTATGCATGGTGAAATGGTTGGAGATGTTCCTGCTAAATCACTAGTTTTGGGTGGCGGAGCGCCACAATATCAAAGAGAATATAAAGAACCAGCTTATTATCAAGAATATAAAAAATTTGATATTAACACGGTTGAACAGCCAGAAGATTTGAAAGAGGTTGCTTTATTTTTATTGCAAAATCCAAATATAGCATCCAAAAAATGGGTTTACGAACAATATGATTCCATGGTTGGAACGAAAACGATGACAACTAATCGTCCTTCTGATGCAGGAATCGTAAATATCAAAGGTACCGATAGAGGTTTAGCAATGACTGTTGACTGCAATTCTCGTTACGTGAATGCTGATCCAGAAGTTGGAACAATGATTGCGATTTCTGAAGCTGCGAGAAACATTACTTGTGCAGGTGGAAATCCAAGTGCAATTACAAATTGCTTGAATTTTGGGAATCCTTATAATCCAGAATCCTACTGGCAATTTGTTGGAGCAATTAAAGGAATGTCGAAAGCTTGTTTAAAGTTTGAAACTCCTGTTACTGGCGGAAATGTTTCTTTCTACAATCAATCAGTAATTAATGGAAAAGAAGTTCCTGTTTTCCCAACACCAACAATTGGAATGATTGGTGTGGTAGAAGATAAGTCAAAAATAATGACTTTAGACTTCAAACAAAAAGGAGATTTAATTTTCATTTTGGGTGAAACAGTTGAAGATATTGCTTCATCAGAATATTTGGCTTCTTTCCACAATATTGAAGCTTCTCCAGCGCCATATTTTGATTTAGAAAAAGAATATGCTTTACACCAAATTGTAAAAGATTTGATTCAAGGTGAATTAATTAATGCGGCTCACGATTGTTCAGACGGTGGCTTATTTATCGCCTTAGCTGAAATGGCTTTCCCCAGAGGTTTGGGTTTTGACATCGTAACAGATTCAGAAGTCAGAGAAGATGCATTCCTTTTTGGAGAAGCACAAGGAAGAATTGTTGTTACAGTTTCAGAAGAGCAAGAACAAGATTTTATAGAAAAAATGTTGCATTCAGGAGTGAATTTTACTCTTTTAGGGCATGTTACAAAAGGGAAATTTATGATTGATGAAGATCATTACGGTTTTTGTGAAGAATTAAAAGATATTTATGATTCATCATTGCAGACTTATTTGGATAAGTGATTTAAAGTTTTAGACGCAAAGGACGGAAAAAATTAAAGCTTAAGATTTTTAGAGAACATTCATATATCAATTTAGATATTGATTTATTTTAACTATTTGAACTTTAAAAAACTCAGCGAAAATTGCCTCCCGATAGTATTCGAAATTGTAAACTTTGCGTTTAAAAATAAAAAAACGTAACTTCGCCTAAAAATTTTTAACATGTCTATAGAAGTCAAAAACCTAACAAAATTCTACGGAGAGCAAGCTGCTGTTCATGATATTTCATTCACTATTAATAAAGGTGAAATCGTTGGTTTTTTGGGTCCAAACGGAGCTGGTAAATCTACTACAATGAAAATTATAACAGGTTTTATTCCTTCCACTAGTGGAGAAGTAAAAGTCTGTGGATCAATCGTAGATTTAGATAATTTAGAAACAAGACAAAAAATTGGCTACTTACCAGAAAACAATCCTCTATATTTAGACATGTATGTCAGAGAATACCTAGAATTTGTTGGTAAAATATATAAAATTAAAAACCTAAAACAGCGCGTTGATGAAATGATTCAGCAAGTTGGTTTAGAATTGGAGCAAAACAAACAAATTGGCACTTTATCAAAAGGTTATCGTCAACGTGTTGGTTTGGCGCAAGCAATAATTCACGATCCAGAAGTATTGATTTTAGACGAACCGACTTCAGGGTTAGACCCAAATCAATTGGTTGAAATCCGGGAATTAATCAAAAAAATTGGTAAAGAAAAAACAGTAATGCTTTCAACGCACATCATGCAAGAAGTGAAAGCAATTTGTGATCGCGTGATCATAATCAAACGTGGAAATATTGTTGCAGATGATTTAGCAGAAAACTTGCAACACGAAGAAAATATGCAAGTTGTTTACGTAGAATTTGATAAAGAAATTAGCAAAAATCAATTGAATAAAATCGCAGGAGTTTCAAAAGTTCAAGGTTTGGAAAACGCCAACACTTGGTTAATTGAATCTACAAATCCAGAAGATTTAAGAAAAGCTATTGCTGCCTTCGCGCAGAAAAATGATCTTTTAACTTTGACAATTAGAAAAGAAGAGAAAACTTTGGAAGAAGTATTTAAGGAGCTCACAAAGTAAGACATCAGGATATTAGGATTTTAAGTATTAGTTGATTTAGAAAAATATTCAAAATAAAATAGTATTTTTTTTTTTATTGAATCGTGTTTTTTTCAATCGCAGAAAATAAACAATGAAACTCCAATTTTATCTGCTATTTCCCGTTGTTTTAAAAACTCTAAATTTCGTAATTTTCTAAATTTTTCAATTTGAATGAGCATAGTAGATTAATATTACCATTTTTTTGATTGTTGTTACTAAAAAAGTGATAATTCGTTGAAATAATTATAAGTAGATTAATTGCGGTGGAAACTATCATAAAAAAGCACCTAAAAATAGTTTGTTATTTCAAAAATAACTATTTCTTATTCACTGCTTTTATCAAGACAACAGATTGAAGAGCTAACAATAAAACAAATAAAATAATAGCTGAAAAACCGGCAACTTTTACTCCTTCTATTTTATTAAAAGCCAAAACCACAATTAATCCTAACATTAGCAACATCTGCAAAGTTGTGGTTAATAAAAACCGCAGATTAAAGGTTTCTGCTCCCAATTTTAATCCAGTATATGAAATGGCAAAACCCGAAACAAAAATAAATGCAATTGCTAAATCTAGATAAATCATTAAATCCATTTTCCCTGGTAAAATAGCAGAATAAACTAAAATTAAATGTAAAAAAAGAATCGAAATTCCGAAAGAAATTGTTTTAAGCATAAAGTTGATCTACTAATCTTTGTTTATATTTTTTACTTCTATAAAAATCAAATACATGGAGATAAAAACGCCAAAAAGAGCTAATACAATGGTCCAAATCGGTGTTTTAAGTTGGTATTTATCGTCTAAAAAAACGCCTAGCCATGAAAACCCGCCAATCACAGCAGTCATTTGCATTACAACGCTTGTAAAACGTAGGTATAAATTGTTTTTTTTTTCTGGCTCTGAATTTTGTTCCATTTTATTATGATTTAGAAAAATTCGGAATAAAAATCTTCAAATTCAGTTAGTTTTTGTGATTCGAAAAGAATTTTTAAATTATCTTGAGAGATAGCGTACATTTTCGATTCATGCAAACTTTGAACATTCTTTTTTGTTTTCTTAAAAGTACGCATGTACTCTGCCGCTTTTGTTTCAGTAAAGTCCTTAATAACAATTATATTTTGATCTTTACCAAATATTTTTGAAGATACATTCAATTTATTTTTACTATATAATTCCTTGTTAAAATCAACAACTTTGGTTTTAGCTTGCGCATTAATTTCTCCTTTTTCTAGAAATATGACCACCCAATAATCTGCATTTTCATCGTAGGAATAAATTGATTTTTTTTCAAAATTGGATTCTACAAAAGCAGAATAGCCTTTTTCAATAATTTCAATCAATTCTTTTGCCTTTTTCTCTTCCATCGTGCCAGGATATTCTGAAATAACTTCTTTTAAAGGTGGAATCATTTTATTTTTATTATCAGATGATTGACCCACAGACATAGCCCTTAAAAGCATGTATTTTGAACGATAAGGATTTGCTTTTTCATTCTCAATAATTGTTTCAGAAGTAGAGATAACTAATGAATACAAGCCACGGTTATAGCGATCTAAAACCTTTAAATAATCATTTTCAGCTAGTTGTTCAAATTCTTTCTTTTTTATAAAATAATCTGGATCACGCAAGTAATTTGCAAAATCTGAGTCTGGATAAGAAGCTAATATTTCATTTTTGTACGCATATGCTTTAACTGGATCCGCTAATTCATTCATTTTATACAATTGAAACAAAGCTAATAAATTGTACTTACTTTCTATTTTTCTGTCCAAAATTGATTGAAATTGTTTTGTTGCAAAAGCCAATTCATTCAACTGATCTTTATAAATTATTCCTGCATCATATAAAGCTCCAACTAATTTTTCTTTTGAAATTGACATCAAGGAATCCGTAATTGGTAAGTTCGCTAACAGTGATTCTGAAGTCAAACTATCTTCTTTTGGTTCTTCAATAAGAACATCTGAAGTATCTGATTCAAGCACTTCAAAGGAAGCTACAGCGATTTTTTCACTTCTTCTCCAATCGTCTTCGTTTTCTCTAGAGCCCCATTGTTTTCTAAAACTTTCTAAGCCTTCCGTCTTAATTTTAGAATTATTCCAGAAAAATTTTGTTGTTGATTGAGATTCGTTTACAATTGCTTGTTGTGCTTGAATTTCCTTCAATCGAATGGCTTCTTGTTCTGCTTTTCGTTTTTCATCAGCTTTTATTTTCAAAACTAAATTATCCGCAAAACGATTTCTATCTTCTTCAGACATCTCAGCAATTTTTTGAATACTATCTTCATATACCGCAGTTTCAACTGCCACCACTAAATCTTTTAATTTCAGTGCTTTATTTCTAATTCCTTCAGCATTTGGATAACTATCAGGAAGTACTTTTGCACATGAATCATAATATTTTTGAGCAACTACATAATTTCTATCAGTAAAGCTTAAATCGCCTAACTTTTCATAACTCATCGCTTTCTGACGGGTATTTTTTGTTGAAAAAAGAATCGATTTATGTGTCAATTCAATTCCTTTATTTTTTTCGCCTTCTTTAAAAGCAATATCTCCTAATGCAAAATAAATTTGATCTTTAAATTCAATATTTTTTTCATCTCGGAGCATTTTTTCTAAATCTTTTTTGATTTTAGAATCTCCACCCATTATGGCCCGATTGATTCGTGCATTAAAATTCATGTCAAAAGGAGCATTATACTTTAAAACTTTACCATAGTGATATTTTGCTTTTTCATAATTATTTTTTGCAGAATTAAGCTGCGCCAAAATAAAATGAACTCTTGCTTTCTCTATTGATTTTTTACAAAATTCCAAAGATTTCTCCAAATCAATTATTGCTTGATCGAAATCTTCTTGCTTCATTGCTAAATCAGCTTTTGTTGTTTCAAAAAGGAACCGATACTTTTTGGGAAATTCGGCTTTTTCTTCAGGATTATCCTTTGATTTTGATTTACTTTTAGATTTAGATCTTTTCTTTTTTGTTCCTTTTTTTGCAGACGTTTTATCTTTGTCAGAAGATTTTGAATCTGATTGATTTTCCAATTCTTCAATTTCTTTGTCTAAGTTCTTCAAAATTAAAGACGCTTCAGTATAATTTTTTATCTCAATATTTGTTTTTGCCAACCAAATTGCGGCAGTGTAGTTACTTGTATTATTCTTGAAAAATTTATTGATATATGTAAAATTCTTTTCAGCTAATTCATAATCTCTTCTGTAATAATTAGAGACCCCAATTGTAAGCCAATTTTCATCAATCCAAGGATTATATTCCGCGCGTTTTTTCGAAACTTCAGAAACTGTCGGCATCGCGTGTTTTGAAATCACTTTTGTACATTTTGCAATCGCTGTATCAATAGCTGGGTACATTCCTTTTACCTCATCTTCATTTGGCAAAGGATTAATTGGTAAAAGAGCGTAATAATCTTCAGTTCTAGAATCTTTGAATGTTCCAACCGAAAGCTTAATCAATTCATTTGCATTGAAATACCCATTATAATGCGCATTCATTCCGTGATAAGAACGATTTATAAGGGTATTCTTTTCGGTTGAGCAAGATAAGATGAAAAAAAATATAAATAGAATTGATAAGAATTTCATGTAAAATTTTAAACTGAATAACGGTAAAAGCACAAATTTATTGTAAATTTTCGACAAAAAATAATTTAAAACTACTTTTTTATGTCAATATCTCTTTTATTTATTAAGGTAAATTTTAATGCGATGAAAAATTTATTATAATACGCAGGATAGGAGACTTTAGAATAAAAAGTATATCCAGTTTGCAGGTGAAATTGAGTAAGGCGAAAACCGATAACTGGAGCAAAACCAACTCTTGAAGCCTCAAAATTTGTCCTATGTGATAAAATTGCTCCATAAGTTAAACCTAATCGAGATTGTTGATACCAATATGCTGCGTCAAATCCCAGGACATTGCCATTAAAATCGTAATTAGTTCCCAAACGAATTGCGTGAATCTTCGGATGAGTCAATTTTACCCTCTTTAGTTGTAATTCTCCTCCAAATTCAATTAAATTAAATTCCCCTTTTTGAAAACCAATGTAAGGTCCACTTTTTTGTGTTTTTATTATTGGCAATTCGATTTTTCTCGCGGAAAATAGACTTTCAATATTTTGAGCTTTGGCTTGATTTAGGAGACAAATAATCCCGCAAAAAGTAAAAATTATAGATTTATTTATATTTATTAATCTCATACTTCTGATAAATTTCATTTAATTCAACTACATCTTCAGCATCAATGCCCAAACTATCAGCAATCTCCTTGGCTCTAATAACTTGATCTACTGTTAAAGTTACATCTGAACTGTCTGATTCTTGAAAAAAAGAACTTCCTTTGAATCCTGGAATTGTTGTTTTCGACAATTTCAACAGTGGATTATATAACAAAGAATCATTTTTCGTTTCCAAAGGTATGAATTTATTAGATTTATCGTAGGAACTTAATAATAATAACACAACGCTCACAATGTAACTTCCCTTTAAAAGGGCAAAAATTACTCCAGCAATTTTATTGAAAGGCGAAAGCATAGCGAATTTGATAATTTTTTCTAGAGCTTTTCCTGCAAAATAAACCATTGCTCCTACTCCCAAAAAAGTAAGTGTAAATGAAACCGTAGGCAAATAAGTTGAATCCCAAGAAAAGGTTTTTTTCAACCAAGAGGAAATCGATTCTGAAAAATGTATTCCAGCATAAAGTCCTACGACCAAAGCTAAAAGTGTAAAAACTTCAATGATAAAGCCTTTTTTGAAACCAATCCAAGCTGCATAAGCAAGCGGAATCAATATTATAATGTCTAGAAAATTCACAAAGTAAAATTAGAATCAATTTTTTGTATAATTTTTAGCTTCGTATTATTTTGTACACGTTGTTTTGTTGAAAGCGATTATGAGAATCATTCAAAATTCTGAAAATACAAAAGATAAAATTATTTCTATGCATGAATTCGAACAACCTCGCTCGAATTAATTGTGATAACATTATTTTTAAATTCAAAACAATGTAAATCGACAAGAATCTCTTCTTTTGGATTAATTATTTTTCCTTTTACCCGATTTTTTGTTTTTTCGAGAAGCAATAATTCAGTTTTAAAATCAATTAACTTCCGACCAGCTAATTTATAGAGTGTTTCTTTGAAAGACCAGCAAGAAGTTAGTTCGGAAGTATTATCTAAATCAAAAATTTCTTTTTCCTGAGAATTTAGAAATTTATGAAAAATTTTGGTGATTTTAGGTTTAACTTGTTCAATATCAAAACCAACTTGAAAATCGGTATTACAAGCAATTCCGACTAAATTTTTCGCATGACTAATGGAAATAAATGTATTTTCATTAGAATCAGAATGAATATAAGGCGCACCGTGTGACTCATATTTAATCTCTTGATATCCAAACAATTGATTTTTTAAAATACGAATAGCGATAAATTCTTTTTTGCGCTTATCGCTCTTAAATTCAAGGTAACGTTCTAATTCTATTTCTGTCAAGGTATCTAAATACTCCTGAGGATCAAAATTATTATCAAATTCCAGCAAATAAATTTTACTTGAATTAACTTTAAACTCATGTAAGAAGTAATTCATAATTTATTTACTCGAATCATTATATTATATCGTCATGATATCTTTTTCTTTCAATTCCACTAATTCATCTACTTTTTTGATGAAATTATTAGTAACATTTTGAATTTGAATTTCACAATCTTTTATCATGTCTTCAGATAAACCGTCAGCTTTTAAGCTTTTAATCATATCAATCGCATCTTTACGGTTGTTCCTGATTCCTACTTTTCCATGTTCGCCATCAGCTTTTGCTTTTTTGCACATTTCTTTACGTCTTTCTTCTGTCAAAGCTGGAACGTTAATCAAAATTAATTCTCCATTATTTTGTGGAGCAAAACCCAAATTTGAGTTTATAATAGCTTTTGCAATTTCTGGTAGCATTGATCTTTCAAAAGCTTGAACAGTAAGCGTTCTTGCATCAGATGTTGAAACATTTGCAATTTGCTGCATTGGAACAAGTGAACCGTAATATTCAACCATAACACTTTGTAGCATCGATGGCGTAGCTTTTCCAGCTCTAATTTTTTGTAATTCGTATTCTAAATGGCTTAAGGTTTTAGCGTTTGTTGATTTTAATTCATCATAAACTAATTGTACATCTTCAGTCATAGTTGTTTTTTTAAAAAAAAATCTTAATTTATTACTACTGTTCCAATTTTTTCGCCGTCTAATAATTTTTTCAAATTTCCTGGCGTATCCATATCAAAAACAATGATTGGCAAATTATTTTCGTTACACAAAGTAAAAGCTGTCATATCCATGATTTTCAAATCCTTTTTATAGACATCTTCAAATGAAATTGTTTCGTATTTTGTTGCTGTTGGATCTTTGAACGGATCGGCAGTATAAATTCCGTCAACTCGAGTACCTTTAAGAATTACATCAGCATTGATTTCGATTGCGCGAAGAGAAGCAGCAGAATCTGTTGTAAAATAAGGATTTCCAGTTCCAGCGCCAAAAATTACTACCCGACCTTTTTCTAAATGTCTGACAGCACGACGACGAGCAAAAGGCTCACAAATTTCTTTCATTTCAATCGCTGATTGCAAACGCGTATTCACACCATTGGACTCTAACGCAGCTTGAAGAGCCATGGAATTAATCATTGTGGCAAGCATTCCCATATAATCTCCATGTGTTCTATCCATTCCGCCTTCTTCAGCTTGAACTCCACGAAAAATATTTCCTCCACCAATAACAATTGCAACCTCTACTCCTGCTTCGCAAATTTCTTTAATTTGTTTGGCATAAGAATCGATACGGTTATTATCAATTCCAAATTGCTTGTCACCCATCAATGACTCTCCGCTTAATTTAAGCAAAATACGCTTATACTTCATTTACTCTCAATTTTAGTAGAGCGTAAAGTTAGAAATTATTTTGAAAAATGAAGTTTCTAAATGACTATTATTCTAGAAAAATTTAAATTATCTATTAAAAATTAATTTATTATTCCAGCTGCAACTGTATTATTCGTATTTTCATTTATCAAAATAAAAGCACCCGTTTTTCTATTCTTTTTATAGGAATCAAAACTAATTTTTTCTGCTGTTTTCAATTGAATTTTGCAAAATTCATTCAAGTGAATCGTTCCATTTGACTCAATTTCACTGAAGTTATGAATGTCAATTTTACTATCAATTGCTTTGACAATTGCTTTGGTTCTAAAACTATTCTGCTGTAAAATTAATTTTTGTCCTGCTTGAAAAGGTTTGTTGTCCATCCAGCAAATCGTTGCTTCAAGGTTTTTTTCTGATTCAATTTGTTGATTTAAAGGAACAATTGTACTTCCACGGCTAACATCTAAATCGTGTTCTAAATGAATAATAATTGGTTCACCAGCAGAAGCTTCGATGATTTCTTCCCCATTTTTCTCTATTTTTGAGATTGTTGTTTTTGACTCTAAAGGAAAAATCTGAACTTCTTGTCCTTTTTTGAAAGTTCCGCTTAAAACACTCCCAGCATAACCACGATAATCGTGTAAATCTTCTGTTTGCGGTCTGATAACATATTGTACTTGAAAACGAGAATCTTGATTTTCTTCTTCATGAGGAATTTCAACTTGCTCCAAAAATTCAAATAAAGAGGCACCCTTATACCAAGCCAGATTTTCCGAATTAGTAACTACATTTTCTCCAGTCAACGCACTTGTTGGAATAAATGAAATATTTTTCAAATGCAATTCTTTAGAAAATTTCAAATAATCTTCTTGAATTTGATTGTAAACTTTTTCATCGTAATTTACCAAATCCATTTTGTTGATGCACACCAAAATATGCGGAATTCCCAAAATCGAAGAAATAATACTATGCCGTTTTGTTTGATCGGTAATTCCATTTCTTGCGTCAACCAAAATAATGGCCAAATCAGTATTCGACGCACCAGTAAACATATTTCGCGTATATTGCGAATGTCCCGGAGTATCAGCGATGATGAATTTTCGCTTTTCGGTTGTAAAATACTTGTAAGCGACATCAATCGTAATTCCTTGCTCACGTTCAGCTCTCAAACCATCGGTTAATAAAGCCAAATCAATGTTTGCATCATTTCCTATTGCTTTACTTTGTCTTGTTAAAGTTTCGATAATATCTGTTGAGATCGAGTTGCTATCAAACAATAATCTTCCAATTAAAGTGCTTTTCCCATCGTCAACATTTCCTGCTGTAAAAAATCTTAATAATTCCATTTTATTTTTGAGTTATGAGTTTTGAATTATGGGTTATGAGTAAAATTCATCACTCATTATTCATAACTAATTAAAAGTATCCTCCTTTTTTTCTATCTTCCATTGCTGCTTCTGAAACTCTGTCGTCCATTCGAGTTGCCCCGCGTTCTGAAATTTTTGTTTCCTTGATTTCAGAAATAATATCGTCCACGGTGTAAGCTTCACTTTCAACTGCTGAAGTACAAGTCATGTCACCAACTGTTCTATATCGAACATTTTTTGTTACAACTACATCATTTTCATCCAATTCCACAAATTTATTTGTATTCATTAATTGTCCATTTTCGGTCAAAATACATTCTCTTTTATGAGTGAAATAAATTGAAGGAAGTACAATATTTTCTCTTTTGATGTATTTCCAAACATCTAATTCTGTCCAATTTGAAATTGGGAAAGCACGCACATTTTCTCCTTTATCAATTTTTCCGTTATAAATATTCCAAATTTCTGGTCGTTGTTTTTTTGGATCCCATTGACCAAATTCATCCCTAACAGAGAAAATGCGTTCTTTTGCTCGTGCTTTTTCTTCATCACGGCGAGCGCCACCAATACAAGCATCAAATTCAAACTCTTCAATTACATCAAGTAAGGTGTAAGTTTGCAATCCGTTTCTGCTCGGAAATTTTCCTTTCCCATCTTGCAAATTCTTAGCTTTAATTGTGTCTTCTACGTAGCGAACAATTAATTTTTCGTCCAATTGTTTCGCTAATAAATCTCGATAGTCCAAGGCTTCTTGAAAATTATGTCCTGTATCAACATGTACCAAAGGAAAAGGAAATTTCCCTGGACGAAAAGCTTTTAAAGCTAAATGAACCAAACAAATACTGTCTTTTCCACCACTAAAAAGTAAGGCTGGGCGGTCGAATTGCCCTGCGACTTCTCTTAAGATATATATCGCTTCAGCCTCTAATTGATCTAAATAATCCATATATTATTGTTTTGAGAATCAAAATAAACTTAGTTTAACATCGTTGAATTTCAAATTTCGTTTTATCATCCCGATAAGTCGGGACTCAAAAACAAAATCTTCATTCGCCTCCTTAAACAAAGTTTTTTTCATTCGATTTTTGTTTTATTTTAAATTGAGTTATTAATCACAACTAATTCATAATTCTTAACTTATTTCACGTGCAAACCACATTCTTTTTTAGAATTATCTTCCCACCACCATCTTCCGGCACGGAAATCTTCCCCTTCGTTTATTGCCCTTGTGCATGGCTGACAACCAATACTTACAAAACCTTTGTCGTGTAAACTATTGTATGGAATATTGTGTTTTGCAATTTCAGCTTTAACTTCTTCTAAAGTCCAATCTGCTAAAGGATGAATTTTTGTCAAATTTCGACTGTCATCAAATTCAATCATTTTCATTTCACTTCGATTTTCAGAATGTTCGGCTCTCAAACCTGTAATCCAACAATCAGTTCCTTGAAGTGCGCGATTTAAAGGTTCAACTTTTCTCACAAAACAACATTCTTTTCTGTTTTCAAGTGATTCATAGAAACTTATTGGTCCTTTTTCAGTGACTAATTTTTCTACTTTCATAAAATTTGGAAAATATACTTCAATCTTCTTTTTGTATCGGTCTAAAGTTCGGTTTAAAACACTGTAAGTTTCTGGAAACAAGCGACCAGTATCTAAAGTAAAGACTTTAATTGGTAAATCTAAACTGAAAATATGGTGAGTAATCACTTGGTCTTCCCAACTTAAACTGGTTGAAAAAGCCGCTTTATTCGGGAATTTAGTTGCGATGTCACTCAAAATTTGAGGAAGTGTCAATTGATTAAAATCTTTTTCATTTAACATGATCCAATTTATTTAATTGCTGAATAAATTAATTGCCAATCTTCATAACTTAATTCTGTTTTATCAGCTGTGGCAGCATTTAAAATTCTATTTCGAGATAGACTTCCAATAATTGGTAGAGCACCCAATTTATAAATCCAAGCGACAGCTAATTGTTCGATATTTGAATCATATTTTTTGCTCAAGATTTCCAAAACGTTTCTTACTCGAACAGCTTTTTCATCTTGTCCAGTTAATATTCTTCCATCAGCAAGAGGTCCAAACGCCATAGGTTTGGAATAATTTTCTTTGAGAAAATCAATTCGTCCATCTTTTAGAGCGTCAGTTTGTAACAAGTTCAATTCGAAGTGATTAGTTACTATTTCATAAGAAAGACGAGAAGCTAATAGTTTATACTGTTGAATATTAAATTCGGAAACGCCAATATGTTTGATTTTATCTCTTATTTGCAATGCTGTTAGCGACGAAGCAACTTGTTCTACATTCATTAATGGATCAAAACCATCAATAATCAAAACATCCAAATAATTAGTTTGAAGATTATTTAATGAATTATCAACTTGTTTTTGAATGCTTTTATCATTCAACTCTCGATATTGATAAAATCCTTCATTATTAATCGTTTTATTGCCAATCTTGGAGAATAATACAAGATTTTCTCTTTTTAAACCTAATTTATGAATCGATTCTCCTACAAGTTTTTCTATTTGACCATTACCATACAAAGGGGATACATCAAATGCATTGATTCCGAGACTTAGAGTGTAAGTAAGAATGTCACTTACTATTTCTACATTCAAATTTTCAATTTCATTCCATCTCCAAAAACTATAAACAGAATTTGATATTTCTGGACCTGAATCGCTTAATAATACTTTTTTACTCATGATTTTTAATTTTTATTTATTTTATAACTAAATTATTGACATAATTATTATTCTCAAACTAACTATTATTACGATTATCCCCACCATAAGCATCATTGCTTTAATGTTGATTTTCTTTGACAAATGTGCCGCAATCGGAGCTGCGCAAACTCCTCCTAAAATCAAACCTAAAGTTGGTTGCCAATGTGAAGCTCCTAAAAGCGTGAAAAAAGTAAAAGAACTTGCTAGTGAAACAAAAAATTCAGCTAAATTGACTGAACCAATCACAATTCTAGGATTTTTACCTCTTGCTATCAATGTTGAAGAAACAACTGGTCCCCAACCGCCTCCGCCAATTGCATCTAAAAATCCACCTAAAGAAGCAAGCCAACCAGCTCGTTTCACTTTTTTCCGGGTATTATTTTTACGAATTATCTTATAAATAATAATGATACCAAGTGTTAAAGTATAAATCCCCACTATTGGTTTGATATAGGAATTATAATTTTCAAATTCTGTCAAAACATAAGCTCCTAAAATTGACCCTATTACTCCAGGAATTACAATTGTTTTAAATAATTTATTGTTCACGTTTCCAAATCGCAAGTGCATAAATCCTGAAACGCCACTTGTAAAAATTTCAGAGGTATGAACGCTCATACTCGCAATAGCTGGAGAAACTCCAAAACTGAGTAAAAAAGTTGTCGCGCTGACACCATAAGCCATACCCAATGCGCCGTCAATCATTTGGGCAATAAATCCTCCAAGCATGAAATAAACAAATTGAACATCTAAACTGTCAAAGGCACTTGAAGCCGAATTCCAAATAGTTGACAAAGGAATTATGGAGAAAATTAAATGTCCAGCCAACATGATTCCTAAAATTGAAAAAACGTAGGCAAAAAGTCGTTTAAAACTAAAATGAAACCATTCTTTTTTCTTTTCCACTTCAAAGTTCTTAGTTATTTCATTCAATTTTGCAACCTTTTCTTGGAAATTACCTTTTAAATTATTTCTAATCTCTTGCAACTGATCTAAACTTGTGTTGATTTCTTCGGGAATTGTTTCATTTAAGACTTCCTTAATTCTTTTTGCTAAAGTGGGAGATTTTCCATTTGTTGATATGCCAATTTTTAAATTTCCTTTTTGGACAATAGATCCTAAATAAAAATCACACAAATCAGGTTTATCAGCTGCATTATAAAGTATACCTTTTTGATTTGCTAATTCTTTGATGTCTGAAGATGTTTGAATATTGTTTAAAGCTGTTATCACAACCTGTGAACCTTGCAAATATTTTACTTCAAATTCTCCCTCTATTTTTTCAATATTTTTTTTGTCAGTTATAAATAAAAGGAGTGATTCAGAAAAAGTTTTTGCTACCAAACGAATTTTTGCTTCAGGAGAATTATTCAATACTGCTGTAAGTTTTTCCAATGCAACTTCTCCCCCACCAATTATGAGAAAATTTAATTCATTACCTTTAAGAAAGATAGGAAATAAATTATTTAAATTATTGGATTTTACAGCATTCATATTTAAGATTTTTTTTGTGTTAAAACATAACCAATTCCTGCTGAAAATTCCCATTTATGATTTGGGGCATAATAATAAATTGGAAAACTTAGAATTAATCGTTTCGATTTTAAGAAATAAAATTGAGGTCCAACTCCTAAAATTGGTGTAATTAATGGTTTTGGGTCTTCTTTTTGAAAGCGCAAAGAAGGGAGCATATTTATCGCAAAATGAAACGATTTTGCTTTCAATTTAATTCCTGGCCCACCGAAATTGATGAAACAACCTTTTCCGTTTGTTGTTGCAGCTATCTGACCTTCAAAAGATAATTCAGCTGATTTTTGATCCTGAGCAGTTAATAACTGACAAGTAAAAAATAAAAGAAGAGAGAAAATATGTTTCATGATTTTATTAAAAGTCGATTTTCAAATTTTTTACTACTTGAAAATCGACATTTTTGAATTTATAAGTTAATTATTTGGTTGTTCAGTTAATCTTAAATAAGGCTTTATCGTTTCAAAACCTTTTGGAAATTTTTCCAAAGCAAGTTCATCGCTTACACTTGGAATAATAACTACTTTTTCACCTTGAATCCAATTTGCTGGAGTTGCCACTGAATAATCGGCTGTAAGTTTCAAGGAGTCAATAACTCTTAATATTTCATCAAAATTTCTACCTGTCGAAGCTGGGTAAGTTAGAGTTAATTTTATTTTTTTATCTGTTCCAATTATAAAAACGGAACGTACAGTAAATTTATCAGAAGAGTTTGGATGAATCATTTCATACAAGTTTGCAACTTCAAAATTTGGATCTGCAATTATTGGAAAATCAACAATGGTATTTTGAGTTTCATTGATATCATCAATCCACTTGAAATGAGATTCTAGAGAGTCAACGCTCAAGGCAATCGTTTTTACATTTCGTTTTGTAAATTCATCTTGTAAGTTAGAAACTGTTCCTAATTCGGTTGTACAAACTGGCGTGAAATCTGCTGGGTGAGAAAATAAAACTCCCCAACTATCACCTAGCCATGAGTGAAAATTGATTAAACCTTTTGATGTTTCTGCTTTGAAATCTGGTGCGACTTCTCCTAATTTTAATGACATAATTAATTGATTTTAAAATAAATATTAGTAATTGTATCGAATTGTTAATCCGTAAGTTCTTGGATCTCCAAGTACACCTGCATAAAGTCCTGAATTACCAGCTGCAGCTTGTAATTGTTCAAAATATTTTGAACTTCCAAGATTTCTACTCCAAAGGAAAATTGTAAATTGACTGGATTTAAAGCCTACTCTTGAATTTATCAAAGAATAACCATCAATAGCTAGAACTGAAGATTCCGTTGGACTTGACGAATATTTTGAACGATATGAGACGTCACCTGCGATAAAAAATCTTCCATTTTTTTCAAAAAGTTTTCCTTTTGCACTTAATTCAGTTCCAAATGATATATTCCAATTTGAAATACCTGGTAAAACATCACCTGAAGCATCTTTAAATGCTTGCTGAACATTTGTTCCATTTTCGTCTTTTGTTGTTCTTCCTGTTTCTTCCAATGGTAAAGGTGCGTTTGTGAATTTCACATATCTCCCATCTGTATATGCCAATGCTCCATTAAAAGTCAAAAAGTTTTTCAATTGATAACTTAAATCCACTTCCAAACCTTTTACATTCACTTTTTCAGCATTGGCAAGATAACCTCTATTCACACCAAGTTGTGGGGATTGAACATTCGTTTGATAATCCTTGATATCAGTATTAAAAGCTGTAGCATTAAAAATTAAACCTTTAAATGGTCTAGTTTTAATTCCAAGTTCTAAGTGCTGAACATATTCAGGACGAATTACAGCCAATGATAAATCAGCTTCACCAGTAGTTGTTGTTGGTAAACCACCTAAATTTACACCAACAGGTTTATAAGCTGTAGAAAAGGTTGCAAAAACATTTATTTTTTCAGTTGGTTTTACCGCCAACGTAATGTTCCCTGATAAATTTGTATTCTCAGTTTCAGTATTGAAGCTTTGATTTGAATAAACTGCCTTTTTAAGTGCTAACAATGTTGCATCACTTGTTTCTAGACCTCCATATGTTTTTCGATTATAATCAATGACTTTTTTGTCGTAATTATATCTTAGTCCGCCAATTAAATGTACAACTTTCAATAATTTCCAATCCAATTGAGCAAACGCAGCAGAGCTAATTGATTTTAAATTTGAATATGTTTGAATACCATAATTATCAAGTAAACCTGGAGTCGAATACAATGCTTGGTTACCACTTGAACTCGTTTGAACAAATCTCCATTGATCTGCACCAACTTCTTCTTCATGAAAAGGTGAAGTTTCAAGAATTTGATTTAAGTAATATGCACCGATTACACCTGTAATATTTTTAGTTAAGTTTCCTCCATATCTTAATTCTTGTGAAAATTGCTCATGTCTTGATGGAGCTTGAGATTTTGTAAGCGCCGCAACCTCAGTAAAATCTCGATCATTTACAGGATTCCAATTCCAAAATCTCCAAGCAGTAGTTGAAGTAAATGTACCTTTTCCAAGTTTGTAATCAATATTTAACGACGTTCCACCCGCAGATTGATCGTGTCTATATGGTGTATTGGTACTAATTTTTCTTGCAAAGGGACCAATGACTGTTTTTTCATAACCTAAATCTGAAATTATTTTATCGTATTGTCTGTAAGCGCTTCTTAAAGTCGAAGTTACCCCTGCTACGACTAAGGCCGAACCATCAGGTCTTTGATTATTGTAATCACCAATTAAATGAAATTCTAAATTTTTAAATGGGGTATAAAGTAATTGTCCTTTAAAACCTAGATTGTTAAGTCCATTATATCTTTGTTGATCACGTTCATTAAAAATTGTTCCATTTCTTTGTGTTCCACTAAAAGAAATTCGAGTGCTTAGATTTTTCGCCAAAGCTCCTGTAAAAGATGTTTTCGCTTGAATGTAATTGTAATTACCATAAGTTAATTCTACTTTCGCTCCTGCTGTTTCACTAGGCTTTTTACTTGTAATATTGAAAGCTCCAACTGTTGTATTCTTACCAAATAATGTACCTTGTGGTCCACGTAAAATTTCTATTTGTTCAACATCAACAAAATCTAAAGAAGTTGCTGCTGGCCGAGCATGGTAAACTCCATCAATATAAAAACCAACTCCTGGATCGATTCCATCATTTGTCAAACCAAAAGTAGAACCTAAACCTCTAATATTTAAGGTTGTATTTCTTGCATTTGAAGAATAAAGTTGCACGGATGGAACCAATTCTTTTAACCTATTTACATTAAATGCTCCAGCATCTTCCGCTTGTTGACCACTAATTACAGTTATTGGAATTGGAATATCTTGAACAATTTCTTTTCTTCTTCTTCCTGAAACAATTACTTCATTTAAATTTACTTGCTTTTCAATTTTGATAATTAATGAAGTTGTATCACTTTGAATATTAAATACTGTTTCACTATAACCTTGTGCTGTTATAATTAATTTTATTGGAAATTTATTATTAACTTTTAATTCAAATTTTCCTTCAACATCTGTTACTGCACCTACATTTTCATTTTTAACAATTACTTTTGCGCCAAAAACAGCTTGATTATTTATTGATTCAACTACTGAACCTTTTAGGGTAAAAAAGGTTTTCTGGGCTAGAGAACTATTTCCAATTAGGGTAAATAATATTATGACTAATTTAATTTTTGTTTTCATTTTATTTGTAATTTTTATACTTTTATTTGTTATTTATCTGTGTGTTTTTTAATTCATTTTGCTTTTTAATTCTTACTTCAATCAACACAAAAAGGAAAAATGATATTCTTTAATGTACATTTTAAATCAATTTAAAGTTCCTGAAAGCACCAGTTTTGAATGAAATTTTTCTTCTTGCTCTCTAAGCAAACCAACAACTTCTCCAATTACAATCACTGCTGGAGAAGGAACTGGATTTTTTTCATAAATTGCTTTAATTGAAGCTATTTCACCTGAAATTACTTCTTGATTTGGTAAAGAACCATTGCTGATTAAAGCAATTTTTGAGTTTACTTTTCCATTCTTTTGATATATTTCAACGATTTCATTTAGCTTTGACAAACCCATCAAAATGACAACTGTTCCATTTAATTCTGTTGTTTTTTGTATTTCAGGATTGATTTTTCCATCAGCCAAAGTTGCTGAAATTACATAAAAACTATTACTTAAAGCTCGATGAGTAACCGGAATTCCGGCCAAAGCAGGGACAGAAATTGAACTAGAAATTCCAGGGATTACTTCAGTTGGAATATTGTATTTTTCTGCATGAAGAACTTCTTCAAAACCTCTTCCGAAAACAAATGAATCTCCTCCTTTTAAGCGAATAGCATTTCCAAATTTCAAGGCAGAATCAACCAATAATTGATTTATTTCTTCTTGCGAATATGCTTTAAATCCTTTTCTTTTTCCGACAAAAATCTTTTTTGCAATCGGTGCATAATCTAGTAAATCAAGGTTTACTAAGGAATCATATAAAATTACATCCGCTTTTTTCAAAGCATTTAATCCTTTGACAGTAATTAATTCAATATCTCCTGGTCCTGAACCAATTAATGTAATATTTGGTTTTATATTTTTTGTATTATCTGAATTCATTTTTTCTTATTTTTTTGCGTTTGAAATAAATAGTTTTATTTTTTTTGAATAAGTTTCAGCAAATTCTGCACTTGCTTTTTCTTTATTTATTTGTAGAATAAAATTTTCAAATGAATTATTTTCATCAAAACCATATTCTTTTGCGAGGTGCTTATCAAAGTCCTGCATTATTCCAATGTGCGTATTACAATGTACTTTTGATTTTAGTAACAAGGCTTTTGCTGTGTGGATCCCTGCAGAGTATGCAAAATAAAGTGAATCAGCAAAACGATTTTCTTGAAAAGCTTCATCAGATGAGAGTAATTTTTCTTCAGCATCGTAAATCAAAGTAGCAACCAAATCAATCACAACACCAGCACATTCTCCAACTCCAATCGCAGTTTTGAATTTATCTTCGCTTCCCCAATCAATAAAATCGCTTTCAGTCAAAGTGGAAGCATCTGTTAATGGTTTCAATAAATTATAAAAATATTTATTGCCATTTCTATCATAAAAATCATTGAATAATTCGTCTTCTAGTTGATTTTCTGAGTAATCATTCAACAAAGTTCTGATTACATCCAAAACGCGTTTACTTGGAAACTTAATCACTTTATCTGCTATTCTTCCAAGGCCATTTCCTAGTTTTCCACCCCCTAAAAGCAATTGAAGGGCAGGCAAAGTGTTGCTTTCAACTTTCATAGAACTTCCATGAAAACCAATATGAGCCAATCCGTGTTGACCACAAGAATTCATACAGCCGCTAATTTTTATTTTAATATCATTGTTGTAGAGCAATTCAGGATATTCAACTCTAATTAAACTTTCAATTTCTTCCGCGACTGTTGTAGAATTAGAAATACCTAAATTACATGTATCAGTACCAGGACAAGCAGTTACGTCAGCTAAACTATTAAATCCTGAAGAAGCTAAACCAATAGATTTTAATGCTTTATATAATTCAAATAAATTTTCTGGTAAAACAAATTTCAGTAAAATACTTTGATCAATCGTAAAACGAATGTCATTTGAAGCATAATTAACTTCGTTGCTGCCTATGGCGGTTTCAACAATATCGGCTAGTTTTCTCGCTTGATTTGTATAAAAATCACCAATAAGAACTTTTACATAAACTCCCAAATATCCAGTTTGCTTTTGATTAAAGGTATTTGTTTTTACCCATTCAATATAATCTGAATCAGAAGCATTTCCTAAAATAATTTCTTTAGAAATTGGCTCTTTTACTTTATCAAAAATTGCTTGTTGTTCTACAACTGAAAAATCTAAACTTGAATCAAATTGTGTTGCATTTTTTTCAGTTTCCACTAAATTTAAAAATTCAGTAATTCCAATTTTTGAAATCAAATATTTTAAACGAGCTTTATTACGATTATTTCTTTCCCCCAAACGATCAAATACTCTGATTGATGCTTCGATAAATGACAAAATTTCTTCTCCTGGTAAAAATTCAAAAATTGTTTGAGCTAAAAAAGGTTGAGCTCCTAAACCTCCTCCAACTAAAACTTTAAATCCTTTTATTTTATTTTCAATTTTTGGAATAAAGCCAAAATCGTGAATAAAAGTGTAAGAATCATCTTCAGAAGAAGAGCTAAAAGCAATTTTTATTTTTCGACCTAATTCTTGACCGAAAGGTTTTCTCAAAAAATAACGAAACACCAAATCCGCATAAGGAGAAACATCAAATGGTTCGTTAGGATCAATTCCTGCGATTGCACTCGCTGTAACATTTCTTACCGTATTTCCACAAGCTTCACGCAATGTGACATCATCTTTTTCTAAATCAGTCCAAAGTTGAGGCGTTCGATCAAGGCTAACATGATGTATTTGAATATCTTGACGTGTAGTAATGTGTAATCTTCCCGTACTATATTCATCAGCAACATCGGAAATTCTTCTCAACTGGTTGCTTGTAACTTTTCCGAATGGCAATTTGATTCGAATCATTTGAACTCCTTGTTGGCGTTGTCCATAAACTCCACGTGCCAAACGCAAAGCTTTGAATTTATCTTCGTTTATTTTCCCTTCTTTAAATGCTTGAATTTTATAGCCTAAATCAAGAATATCCTTTTCTACTATGGTTTTAGTAGGAGATAATTTCAAATTTTCAATTCCTTCTCTAAAAGTTGCCATTTCAATATATATTTTTAGTTTTTAATCAATACTAAGTACTACTAAAATTGTAGGACTTGTAAATTTGATTGCAAAATAAATACATTAAAATGATAAAAGCAAATAAATTTTAAAAATAAAAATATTAGTACTACATTTTTAGTAGGACATTATTTAAAAAAATAAATTTAAATCCCTATTTTTTCAATTAATTTCATTTCTCTTTCGATTAAGTCAGAAAGACTGGTTTTGGATAAAATACGAATTGTTGCATCACGTACTTCTTGAGCAACTTCTCTCAGGCTACAAGTTGCTTCATTAACACATTCTTCGCATTTTTCATAAAAATTCAAACTTACACAAGGTAGCAAAGCCAAAGGTCCACCTGAAAGTCTGATAATTTGAGTTAAAACAATTTCGTCAGGATGTTTCGCAAGATAATATCCACCATGAGATCCCATTTTACTGTGAACGTAGCCACTATTGCGCAATTCAACTAGGATTGTTTCCAAAAATTTACGAGGAATTTTTTCACTTTCAGAAATTTGTGAAATTTTCATTGGAACATTATTGCCGTAATTTTTAGCAATACAAACCAAAGCTTTAATAGCGTATTTTGATTTTTTGGATAACATAAATTAAATCTTGTTTTGTAAAAGTAGTAATTTTTATTTCAATTTTAAATCAAAAAAAAATTCCCAATGAAACATTGAGAATTATATATTTTAAATTAATTAGATAATGTTAATTAAATCCATTTATCGTTTTTCAATTCACCAAGAACAGTTACTTGTTTACTTCTACCGTATTCAGTAGCTGCGATCATCATTTGCTCGCGTGTATCTCTTCTTAAAATTATTGCACTCGACCCAGAGTTTTTTACTTCTATGTAAAAACCGTCTTTCAATCTAGCTGGTTTTGAAGGAGGACGTCCCATATTTATTTTTTTTGTTTAGAATGAATATAAATATAACACTCTTTTTGCATATATGTTTAAATGAAGTTATATTATTGTGAAAATTTAACAAATAAAAAAAGGCTATTCGTCAGATAACGAACAGCCCATAATACTATTAAAGTCAACAAAAATTAACGTTTGTGGTTCGATTCGCTAGAAACAGTTACTTTTTTTCTACCTTTTCGACGACGAGCAGCAATGACCTTACGACCATTTTTCGTTGCCATTCTACTGCGGAAACCATGTTTATTTTTTCTTTTTCTTACAGAGGGTTGAAACGTTCTTTTCATGACTATTTATACTTTAATTGCGTTTTATTTCAAAATTCGGAATGCAAAGATACTGATAATTTCTTAAAATCAAAGTAAATTATGAAATATATTTAAAATTTTCCCTTAATTTCAGATAATCTTTTGTAAAAAAACAAAGTCCTTTACCAAATTATTGACAAGGACTTCTATCCAATTATATTCGATTAATTTGTTTTAACAGGATCAACAGTTTTTTCTGGATTAACTGTACCTTTAATTGTTAATTTAATTGGTTCAGTTTGCGCATTTGTTGTAATTGTAATTTCTTTTGTGAAATTACCTACTCTTTTTGTATCGTATTTTACTGCGATAACTCCTGTTTTTCCAGGTTTAATTGGTTCTTCAGGTTTTTTAGCAGTTGTACAACCACAAGAAGTTGCAACATTTGTAACTAAAATTGGTGCTTTACCAGTGTTTTTAAATTCAAATGTAAAAGTTTCATCTGCACCATATTCAATGCCATTTCTTTCAATAACCATTGTTTTAAAAGTAATTGCAGATTTTACTTTTTTCGTTTTTTTTGTTTTCTCTTGAGAAAAACTTACTACCGACATTCCAAATGTCAATAAAATAAATAACATTGCTTTCATAGTTTCTATTATATTTTTTTACAAGAATACTGATTAATTACATACGATTTCCATTTTTTACTAAAAAATAACAAAATTTTTTTTAGACTTTAGAACCGCTTCGCTATTAAAAAAAAGACATAAGACTAATTAAAGTCAATTGTCACTGAATAATACCAGCGATTTTTACAGGATTATTTTTCAACTTCGTAGTATAAACGATTAGGAAAAGACTCATAACTTTTAAACTGAGCTTGTCCGAAGTTCAACACTCATAATTCATAACTTTTAACTCATTGAATCGCTTCTTCATCTTGTGAATCCCATCTTTCAACTCTTTTCACTCCTTCAATTAATTCAAAATTATTCGTCAATTGTTCCAAATGTTCCTTGTCGTAAACTAACACTTTAATTCTACCTTCAAAAATTCCATCATTTGCTTCAAAGAAAATTGATTTCATATCTACATTATGCTGATTTGAAATGATTTCTGTAATTTTATTTACAATTCCAACATTATCAATGCCAATTAATCTTATAGAGGCTAAATGAGCAGTTAATTCTTGCTTTTTCCACTTTGTTTTCACCAAGCGATATGCCATTTTTGACATTAAATGTTCTGCATTAGCACAATTATTTCGATGAATTTTTATTCCTTCATTGATTGTTATGAAACCAAAAACCTCATCTCCCGGAATTGGATTGCAACATTTTGCTAAACGATATTGGATGTTTTTAAAATCCTCTCCTATTATAAGGACGTCTTCTTGTTTATTTATTTTTGGATAAACATCTAATTCGTGTTTATCTTTCGGAACATTACTTCCTTTTTTCTCCAGGGATAAATTTCCATTATGATTTTCAATTTCACGGATTTTCGCTAAATCAACTTTTCCCTTCGCAACTCTAAAATATAAATCTTGAGCACTTGCATAAGCAAAATATTTTTCCAAAACCGCAATATTTTCGGGTGTATATTTAATGTTAAACTGCCTTAATTTTCTTTGTAAGATTTCTTTGCCATCAAATGAAATGATTTTCTTTTCTTCGAATAATGCTGTTTTTATTTTTTGTTTTGCTCTAGCCGAAGTGACAAATTTTAGCCATTCATCAACTGGCTTTTGCTTCGCTGAGGTTATGATTTCAACCTGATCTCCATTATGCAGTTGATAACTCAAAGGCACTAATTTATTATTCACTTTTGCACCAATACATTTGCTACCAATTTCAGTATGAATATCGTATGCAAAATCTAAAATTGTAGCATCATGTGGCAAAACTCTTAAATCTCCTTTTGGTGTAAATACATATATTTCTTCCGAAAACAAATTCATTTTGAATTCATTCACAAAATCCATCGCACTTAAATCTGGATTCTCCATTAACTCACGAATCTCAACTAACCAGCGGTCAAATTTTGAATCTTCACCCTTTTCTTCCTTGTATTTATAATGAGCAGCAAGTCCTTTTTCCGCAATTTCATCCATTCGTTTGGAACGAATTTGAACTTCTACCCATTTTCCTTGCGGAGACATTACGGTAGTATGAAGCGATTCATATCCATTCGCACGTGGGGTCGATATCCAATCTCTTAATCGGTCTGGGCTTGGTTGATAAAAATCGGTCACTAAACTATAAATCCTCCAACAGTCAGGTTTTTCAAGTTCAACAGGTGTATCTACAATAACTCGAATGGCAAATAAATCGTACACTTCCTCAAAAGGCACGCCCTTCGTTTGCATTTTTCTCCAAATGGAAGAAATAGATTTTGTTCTAGCTTTAATGTCGAAAATATACCCTTCATGTAATAGAGCTTCTCGAATTGGATGAACAAATCGTCTAATAAAACGATTTCTTACATCTTGTGTTGACTTTAAGTTATTCTCAATTTGCTGATAAACTTCTGGTTCCGTATGTTTGAATGCTAGATCTTCTAATTCGCTTTTAATTGAGTATAAGCCGAGACGATGAGCAAGTGGTGCATATAGAAACTTGGTTTCGGAGGCAATTTTTAATCGTTTTTCCGGAGCCATACTTCCTAAAGTCCTCATATTATGAAGTCTATCCGCCAGTTTAATTAAAACCACTCTGATATCGTCAGAAATGGTTAAAATCATTTTTCTAAAATTTTCCGCTTGAATAGAAGCGTTTTCGTCAAAAACTTCGGGGATTTTTGTTAAACCATCAATAATTCTGCGTGGTTTTTCTCCGAATAAATCTTCAATATCTTGCAAAGTTATATGCGTGTCTTCAACCGTATCGTGAAGCAATGCACAAACAACGCTTGTCGTTCCAAGTCCGATTTCTTCTGCACAAATTCGAGCAACAGCAATTGGATGGTAAATATAGGGCTCTCCAGATTTTCTTCTAACATCTTTATGGGCATCAACAGCAACATCAAAAGCCTTTCGGATGAGTTTGGTGTTTTCTCGCGTACGGTCTTTAGTGGCTCTTAAAAGTCCTTTAAATGCATTAAGTATTTCAATTCTTTCTTTTTCTAGGTCGATTTCTGTCATAAATAAAAATAATGTTTCTTTTTTTTATATTTTAATCCAAGGCTAATAAAAAACTTAAAAATAGTAAATATGTTTTATCAACTTTGTTGATAGTTTTTTTGACCACTTAGAAGCTTAAGAAAGCTTAGATTGCGGTAAAAATATATATATATATTTTCATTTACTTCTTGACAGCCTTTTCTAATCATCTAAATTATTGAAAAAACTGTTAATGAATGCTTTTTGTCCATCTTCGAAAATATTATAACAATTAAAATTAATTAATAACCCTTTTGGTGCTTCAAGTAATTTCATATAAGTTAGTATTTGTGCATCATATATTGGATGAAATTCTTTAACTGATTTCAATTCAAGAACTACAGAATCCTCTATAAATAAGTCGCATCTTAGTTCTGTTTCGAGAAAAATATTTTTGTACTTAATTGGAACCATTTTTTCTGACACGAAAGAAATACCTTTCAATTCTAACTCGTGCATCAAACATTTATGATAAACACTTTCTAACAAACCTGGTCCAATATTTTTATGAACTTCGATCACACAGCCCAGCACTTTATATGCTAATGAGTTAATACTTTTCTTTGTCATGAGTTGATTTTAATCAGATTTAATCATTTATTTTTAAAAAAAATTTAAGTTTTTTTTTAAAATGACAAAAGGTTTAATATTTTAAGAATTTAGAAACTTAAATTACGATAAATATAGTTACTTTTTTTGTTAATCAAACTTAGTTGAAAGTTTTTTACCACTTAGAAGCTTAAGAAAACTTAGACTGTGTTTAGTTTAGGTACTTTTTTATCAATTAACTTTGGTGATTATTTTTTTAAACACTTTCAGCAGAGGCTAAAAAAACTTAGCTTGAATTAGTAACATTCAGTCTAACTTTAATTTTTCACGTCGATTGTACATATTTTTTTTAAACTGATTTTATCATATGTGAATTTTTATCACAATACTTCTAAGTTTTCTTATGCTTCTAAGTGGTTAATTTTACATTTCAAATTAACAGTAAGAAAATTTTAAGCAATTAATCACTTCGCAGGTAAAATCTTTCCTCTCACTTCACCAAATCCAATTCTAACACCTTCATTTTCGCAATATCCTCTCATAATAACTGAATCGTGATCTTGAATGAATTTTCTTTCTGTACCATCAGATAAAGTTAGAGGTTTAGTTCCTTTCCAAGCTAATTCTAGCATTGATCCGTACGAATCTGCAGTTGGCCCTGAAATTGTTCCAGACCCCATCAAATCTCCGCAACGAACATTGCACCCGTTTACTGTATGATGAGCTAATTGTTGCGCCATATTCCAGTACATGAATTTCAAATTCGATGTACTTATCAGATTTTCTTCACCATTTTCAGGTTGAATAAATGCTTGTAATTTAATATCATAGGATTTATTTCCTTCAAACTCTAAATAAGATAATTCGTGATGAGCTTGAACTGGTCCTTCGCATTTATAGGGTTGAAGTGCATCCAAGGTTACAATCCAAGGAGAAATGCTTGATGCGAAATTTTTTGATAAAAATGGTCCTAGGGGAATATATTCCCAGGTTTGGATATCTCGCGCAGACCAATCATTAAATAAACAAACCCCAAAAATAAAATCTTCTGCTTCATCAGGAGAAATTGAATCTCCAAGCGGTTTTCCTTCAAAAGTAATAAAAGCAGTTTCTAATTCAAAATCTAAATTACGACAAGGAGCAAAAATTGGATTTTCGTCAGGATTTGGTTTAATTTGTCCTTTTGGTCGGTGAATATCCTGACCAGAAATTATTACTGAACTTGCTCTTCCGTGGTAACCAACTGGAATCCATAGCCAATTCGGCAATAATGCATTTGCAGGGTCACGAAACATAGTTCCGACATTTGTAGCGTGTTCTCGTGAAGAATAAAAATCTGTATAATCTCCAATTTGAACAGGCATACACATCGTAATTTGCTCAATGGGAATTAAAACTTGTGAAACGTGATGTTCGTTTTTACTTAAATCATCGTGATTTGTCTCCAATAATTTTGAAATTCTATTTCTTAAATCTCTCGTAGCTTTTTTCCCTTTACCCATCAAAATATTTAAATATTTTGTGTCAAAATCATAACTTTCAAACGGTAAATTTTCCAAATAACCTAAAACAAACAAGGTTTTAAGGTCTAAAACAAAGTCTCCTATCCTTACTCCTACTCTCTCGCCAACAGAAGCTGTTTTAAAAATTCCAAAAGGAAGGTTTTGAATTGGGAAATCAGAATTTTCTGGAATTGAAATCCAGGATTTAAGTGAAGGATTGTTTGCTGAAATCATGTGCTTATTATTTTTTTTACAAATGTATGGAAAAATAGGAAAATAGCTTATTAAATTCTTCTCAATAAAATTGTTTTTTTAATTCCTTCTTCAAGAGACAATAAATCTCTATTTAATATTTGTTTCATTTTAGAAATATCTGGTTGTCTTCTGGTCATATCTCCTTCTGGCAAAGGTGGAAAGTTGATGATTTTTGACTTAGAATTAGTCAAACGAATAATAGTATTTGCTAACTCCAAAACAGTAGTTATTTTGTCGTTTCCAATATTGAAAACATCATTTGCAAAATTATCATTTTCTAAGGTATTCAAACAAGCCTCTACATTATCATCAATATAACAAAAGGTTCTTGTTTGACTTCCATTACCATAAACAGTAATATCTTCATTATTTAATGCTAAATTAATAAATTTTGACATGACAAAATCTGGACTTTGTTTTGGTCCATAAGTATTAAAAAAGCGAAAAATGGTGTATTTTAGACCATATTCTTGAAAATAAGATCTAAAATATGATTCTCCAACATTTTTAACTATCGCATAAGGTAGTCTCGAATTTAATGGTGTTGTTTCTTCATTTTGAGGAAGATGAACAGGTTCCCCATATACTTCAGAAGATGACGAAAAGAAAACTCTTTTTACCTTCGTATTTTTGGAAAGTTCTAAAATATTTTTTATTCCTTGAATATCTTCTAAAACGCCTATAGGATTTTCAAGAGTCCTAAGAACTCCAACCATAGCCGCGTAATGAAAGACATAATCGAATTGGTTGTTATCAAAAATTAGTTTTATTTGATTTATATTGTTCACATCACATTCAATAAATTTACAATTTTCATGAATAGGAATATTTGATTTTAAACCTGTTAAAAAATTATCCACTAATGTAACTCTATTTGAAGGGTTCTCAAGTAATTTGTCAGCAGTAGAACTTGGTATAAATCCAGCTCCACCTGTAATAAGTATGTTCATTTTAGTGCGCTTATTTTGTTTTTAAAGAATAAAAAGTAAAACTAGTCATTTTTTTCAAAAACATTTAAATATTTTGATACGTTGGTTTTAAGAGAATAATTTTCATTAACGGACATAACACCATTTACTGATATAAAATCTCTAAGCGATTTATCCTTGATTAAAAGATTAATATGTGTAACCCATTCAGAATTCTTCGATACTAAAAATCCATTTATTTCATTTTCGATTATCCTAAAATTTGCCCCAATTGCTTGCGCAATTGTTGGGATTCCAAGCGACATATATTGTAGTGCTTTTAATCCACTTTTTCCAAACACCCATGCTTCATTTGGCAATGGATAAAGTCCTATATCAATCTTTTTTAGATCTTCAACTTCAGATTCATGGCTCCATTTAATAGCTTGAAAAGGAATTTTTTTATTATCGAACTGAAAATTTTCATCTCCAATAATTAAAACTTTAAAATTTATTTTCATTTCCAATAATTCTATAAAGACGGGTTCTAGCAGTTTTAAATATTTAGACGTACTATGGCTGCCACTCCAACCCAAAATCACTTCATTTTTAATTTCGGTACTTAGTTTCGGTAAATATATTTCTGTGTTTATTGTAGAAGAAATGTCTGTTGTATTTGCATTATATTTTCGAACAAATTCATCTAATTTAGGAGTACATGTAATTACATGATTTGCCTTTTTCATTAAGTAAATCATTTTGTATCTACCCTTTAATTTTTGAAAAAATCTATTTGCAGAACTCGAATGTCCTAAATAAACCATATCATCAATGTCAAAAATTATTTTTTTTGCCAAAATGCAGACCAAAAATTCAAAAACGGGAGGACCAAATGGTGTTACCCATAAATGAATATAAACAACATCATATTTCCTAATGGTAAAAAGTAAAATTAACCTTTTTAAATAGGCAATAAAGGTAAATTTTACTTTTTGCAATAAATATCCTTCTAAATAAACAATTTTCCAGAAATCAACAGATATAAAAGACTTTAACTTACAATTAAAACCATTTTCTGCAAACAAATCAAAGTATTGTTCAAACTTAAGTCTTTGACTAGGTGCCTTATTTTCTGGATATGGACAAATAAATAAAATTTCTTTCATCTTAAAAAATATTTATTTTTTTTGCAATAGTTCATCGTAGATAGTAATTAGTTGAAATTTAATTTTTTCGGGGCTAAATTTTTTATTAATGTAATTAAAGTTATTCGAATGGAAACTATTTCTTAATTCATAATTGTCTAACAATAAGGTTAACTTTTCAACCATTTGATCAATATTTTCTTTTTCCACTAAAAACCCGTTTATCCCATCTTCAATCATTTCATTTGTTCCACCTACATTTGTAGCAATAATTGGGATCCTATAAAATAAAGATTCCATTGTTACCTTTGATAAAGATTCAGAATCAGAAAAATTCAATACTATATCAGACTCAGTAATTTCTTTTATCACATTAGTGGATTCCATTTTCAATTCAATTATCGAACTGAGTTTATTATTATGAATGAAATTTTCAAGTTCCTTTTTAAAAATTTGATTTGTTTTTAAACCAAAATCACTTCCAACAAAATCTAATTTAAAGTGAATATTACTCTTATTTACATTTTTGATTATATCAATTACTTTTATGGCGTGTTCTTGCCCTTTACCTTTTGTATAATTGGCCAGATATAAAACCCTTAGATTATCATTATTTTTATAAGTATAGTTAAAATCTTTTTTCATTGCAGGATTATAAAGAACTTCAATTTTCTTCGAATTTTTGAAAATTCTTGCATTTGCAAAAGACACTGGTAAAATTTTATCTGAAAATTTTAAATGTATTTTTACCCATAGTTTATACAATTGAATGGGGAATGACTCTGGCATTCGTCTCACATGTGTAATTACTTTAATCCTTGTGAATAATTTCGTAGCCAAACCTGCTAAATTGTAAATATCATTAACTTGAATAATTTCAATTTTTTTTCTTTTAACAATTCTTGAAATTAAATATGCATTTTTTATCAACGAAAACAAATAAATCACGTTTCTTAGGTTATTCCTACTAATTTCAACAAAATTGATCTCAATACATTCAAAACCTCTTAGTTCAATAATTTTTTTTGTCTTACTCGCTTTAGGAATTAAAAAAATAAAATTAAATTTCTTATCAACATTAGTTACTTTATCTAAAATTGAATTTAATGCCCCTGTTTGACCAATACTATTTTCTATTATGATAATATTCATGCAATTTTGATGATTTTATTTTCATTTAAATTTGTTAACATTTCTTGAATTCGATGGTTCCAAGTATGATTATTAACAGCTATTTCATATGCGTTTTTTCGAATATTTTCTAATAATGTATCGTTCTTTAAATAAAAATTTATCTTATCTACAAATTCATTTTCATTTTCATAAAATATGCAATTTATACCATCGTCAAATAGCTCCATTGCTACTTTTTTATTTTCTAAAATCTGAACATTTCCAGTTCCCAAAAGCTCAAAAGATCTTACGTTTAGGCCTTCAATAGACTGTTGATGATGAATATTAATATTGATTTTTGAGGTATTAAAAATTTGATTTGTTTCTTGTATAGTGATTTGTTGTTTCAAATTTTTTTTCTTTATCCATTCATTTTTTGATTTTTTAAAATCTCCAATTATGATACTTTCGTATTGATAATCTGACATTCTAGCTAATAAACTATTTCTATTTTCATAATAACTACCTATAAAACTCAAATCATATTTTTTTTTGAAATTTATAGGGAAAAATCTCTTTTTCGAAAAGCCTAAATTAAGTAAACTACTATCATATTTGTTTTTCAGGAAAGAAATGTCCGTTGGCTCAAAGAAAAATAATTTATCAAATAATTTAAATTTGGGAATTAAAAAATCATAATATTTGATTCCATCCATAAACCACAAAACTTTTGGTATTTTGATATTATTTAGGGTTTCTTCAAAAACAGTTTTTCCTCCAATAAAAATAACTAAATCAAAATTGTTATTTTTGATTAATTTTAAGATATCTTGGTTATATTTTTCAATCGATTTTGTTTTAAAATAGTTTACATTATATTTACTAGGCAAAATTCCATAAATAATTTTTTTATTTAAGTCTCTTAAAACATTAAAAGGACCTTGAATATTATTAAATAATAAAACTGTTTCATGTCCTAATTCTTCAATTGCATCTTGCAAATCTAGATCATAACCATGAAAAATATTCCCAGTTAAAAGTATTTTCATTTTTCCTATTTTAATAATCCTTTAGCTTTTAATTCTTCAACAGATTTGGCATATAAGTCATTTGAAATTTCTTGTTCTAATACCCAATCTACAAATTTTTTAATTCCAACTTGAAAAGTAATTTTAGGGTTAAAATTTAATTTGTCCTTAATCTTTGTTAAATCTGCAAAATTATGTCTTATATCTCCAATTCGAAACTGACCAGTAATATTAATTTCTGTTTTACTTTTAAAACAATCCTTTAGAGTTTGGGCAACATTTAATACATTGATAGCAACACCAGTTCCGACATTAAAAACCTGATTATTTGCCTCATTTTTTTCAATCCCCAAGATAGTTGCCTCAACAACATCGTCAATATATACAAAATCTCGCGATTCTAAGCCATCTTCAAAAATATTAATGCTATTGTTATTTCTTATTTGTGTTGAAAATATGGATAGTATTCCTGTGTATGGATTTGAGAGTGATTGTCCTGGCCCATATACATTTTGATATCTGAATGCAACTGGAGTAATTCCTAAAGAAGGACAAATCGTCATAATCATTTGTTCTTGAAATTGTTTGGTTAAGCCATAAAATGAACTCGGATGTATCTTAGACAGTTCGTCCGTACCTACTAAAACTAATTTTTCTTTATCCTTATAAAAAGGTTCAAATTGTTTTGAAAGCATATCATTTTCAGCTCTTGGCGAAGGATACACTTCACCAAATTTTGGGTGTAAATATTTTCCTTCTCCGTATATAGCCCTTGATGAAGCGACTACGATTTTCAGCACTTTATGCTTTACATTTGTTAAATAATCTAACATTAATGAAGTTCCATGAATGTTTACAAGAGAATATTTTTCAATATTATACATTGATTGCCCTGTTCCAGTCTCAGCAGCTAAATGAATTATAACTTCATTATCACCAATAGCAATATCCCAAATGTTTTCATCTAAAATATCACCAATAATAAAATTCACTTTATCTTTTATTGATAAATATAACTTTGATTCTAGCGGGTTTTCACCATGTATTTGAGGCGATAAATTATCCAAAACAGAAACACTGTGTCCTTTTTCAATCAATTTTAATGCTAAATTACTTCCTATAAATCCAGCACCGCCAGTTATCAATATTTTCATTTCAATATTTTTTCAATTTCTGTTTGTAATAATTTTCCTTTATTTGAATTTTCTAAATCAAACATAATTATTAACATTGTTATTAAATAGCCAGATATCACAAAAAAAATATTAACCCCTAGGTGACCATCAGATAGAAAAAAAATATATTTAAATAAACTACCAATATAAGGCACGTCTAATAACTTATCTTTTTGATGGCTAAAAATCACAATTATGATACTTAGAGCTCTTAAACCATTCAAACTTGGGAACATTTCTTTTTTCATAAAATCTAAAATTTATTTCTTAAAAATGTTTTTTATTTTAAGTAAATACCAGCTAAATTTTGATGGAATTGGAAAAGTTTGTTTACGATTTAAACTTGACGCTATAGCTCCAAAATTATAAAAACCAGAATGTTGATTGGTAATCTGAAACCTTGCATTAATTTGAAGTGTGTCAAAACCCCAAAATTCTTTAAAACAATAATTTAATGAATCAGAACTTAATTTAACATCGTAATTCTTATTTGAATTATTTTTAATTAGTCCAGATTTACCTGAAAGAATATATGTTTGATTATAGTCTGAAATATATACAATTGTTTTTAAAGAATTTATTATTTTAATTTTATCAGAATAGCCTTTTTTTAAAGTTTCTAAGAATTTATTACAATTTGAAATTAGTTCCTCTTTTTTAATTGATTCAGAAATTTCATAATGACTTAAGTTAATTTTATCATAATCATTTAAATAATTATTAACGGCTATAGTTGAATCTATCTTTTGATTTAATTCCCAAACATCATTTGGGTACATGACTAAACAAGAAGTTTTCAGTTCATTTTTAATATATGAATAAACAACATCAATTTTATTTATACCATCATTCATATATTTATTTTCTTCATGTGAAAAATAGACAAAGCTAGCAAATGGAACAATAATTTTGGGATTTAAATATTTGTTTTGATAAAATATTCTATTTAGTTTTTCATTTGATGCTTGCTTTCTTAATAAAGTATCTTTTTCATTACCTATTTTATTTGCATAACCAAATTGAGTAAATAAAATATCAACTTCACCTATCTTATTTTTTAAAGATTTAGCTTTAAACTCAGTGTTTACAATACAATCATTAAGATTTAATATTTTTAATTTATTGACAGTAAATAATGCATAGGAATCTCCATCAGTATATTGATTACATAGTATTTCAAAATTTTGAGATAATTTTAAAGATTTATTTTCTTTAAGTCCAATTATTTTTTTAAAACCTATTTTTTTGCAAAATTGCAAAACTTTATTATCAGTCGTTTCTTGAAATAAAATCGTCATATTTTCTCTAATCTCTTTTGGTATTTCCATTAAATTTGGTGGAGAAAAATGATCTGGGTGTTCATGTGAAAACCAGATATGAGTGATTGTATCAAATTCATCGAATTTCATTTTAGTCTTAGATAAAAGACTCCAACCGTTATTAAATGCAGAGCCTTTGATCCAAGGGTCACAAATTAATTTTATATCTTCATTTTCAATAATGAAAGATGCATGATTAATAAATTGAATTTTCATATTATTAAAATAATATTTTTTCTATTTCTTTTTGTAATATACTTGCTTGATTTTCTCTTGAATAAAAAGCAATTTTTTCATCATTGCCATGGTAGTCTATGTAACCCTTTGCTTTCCATTCTGCATATTTTCTTTCTAAATAGGCACAAACCTCTTCAGGGGTATTGGCTACCTCTCCACCATTGGTTTCTCTTAACAATTCTTCAATTACATCCTCATCTGAAGGGGCAATTAAGATGTTGCGCTTTGCCCCAAGGTATTCAAAAATTTTACCGGAATACACTCCTTTATAACCTTTCCACCCCATATAAAACAAAATGTCACTATTTTCAAGAAGATTAATTGCTTCATCTCTGGGTTGTTTTGCAATAATATTGATTTTTGGATTGCGATAATTATTTTTAATAAACTTCGGAACTGAATCAAATGTTTCTATTCCCATAAAGTTAATGATTATTCTAGATTCCAGATTTTTATCTAAAAACTGATCAAAACCGTTTAAAATCGTACTTATCTCTTGCTGAGGATATATTGTACCAGTGATTGATAAAGTTAAGTGTTTATTTTTAATCCGATTCTTAAAGTTATAGAAAATGGAATTTTCGTAACCATTATATATTTTCAATACTTTAGTATGACCCTTATCCTTTATATAATCATAAAAAACACTGTTAATGGTGACAACCAAGATGCTATTTTTGACCTTTTTTAGTATATTCTTATGTGTAAAAAAATGTATGAATTTAGATTTTAAAGAAACCGTTTGATTATTCAATAAAACTTCATTTTCAAAATCTCTAAAATCAACGATATATGGTAATTTGTATTTTTTATTTAGTGAATAAGCTAAGTTAATTAAATTATTGGGTGGCAGACTTACCAATAGAAGTTCAGGTCCCCATGTTTCTACAATATCAACAGCAGTGCTTTTTAATTGATTACAATCGTAGTCATAATCTAATTTTCCTTTCACCAAATCAAAAAGCGTACGGAGTTTATTTTTCTTTTTTCTAGCGTCTGTATATGGAACATAGGTAATTTCAAGATTGTCGTTTTGTTGAATGATTTTTTTTTCCGCTTTATTTGACTTTAAATAATCTTTCCACTGCTTTTCAGTACCATCCCATTGTCTTGTAATTACTTTAATCTCATAATAATCAGACAAATAATTCGCAAAAGATTGCGGTCTTAATCCAGCAATGCAATTCGATGGGGGGTAATAGTAAGAAATAATAAGAATTTTCTTTTTAGCCATAATGTTCAATCATTAATTTTTTCCAATTATTTTCTTCAAAATTACGCATCCACTCATTTTGAGGGGGTTCAAACCCTACTTTTTCTTTACGCCAACATATTTCCTGAGGCAAAACTTCTTCAAAAGCTAAACGCATTACATATTTAGTCCATCCCAAGTTTAACTTGTATGAATCAGGCAAGGAAAAACAAAATTCAACCAATTCTTTATTTAAAAAAGGCAAACGCACTTCTCGGCTATGCGCCATGGAATTGCGATCAGCAAACCTCAATAAATCTTGCAAATCTCCTTTCATTGTGCTATCATATAAATATTCATTAAGTGATTTGTGACCATGACTATTTTTGTGCTTTATATGATGTCTTAATTCGTAAAAAAAAGAAATTTTTATTATGTTTTTTTTACGAATTGAATGTGGAGTATGAAAATCAATAAACTTGTTTTGTTCTTTTATTCTTTTTGAGGAAAAAAAATTTTTCGCTTCAATTGTTTTTAAATATTTAGGATAATAAGAGGTATACCCTGCTAAAATTTCATCTGCCCCCTGTCCATCGATGAGCACGGTCACCTCCTTTTCTTTCGCCAATTGTTGCACACGGTATTGGGCATATGAACTAGCACTGCCAAAAGGCTCTTCTTGGTGGTGACATAATTTCTCGAAATCGTTGAACATTTCTAAACCATTTGGCCATGTATAGTGCGCTTCAACACCTGTTTTTTCAATGACTTTTTCAACAAAATAACCTTCGTCTTTCTTAAATCCTTCGAATCGAGCCGAAAAAGTTAAGGGTGTGATGTTGCCTTTTCCTAAAAATTGAGTCATGTTACAAACGATCGATGAACTGTCTAAACCCCCACTCAAACTTGTACCAACCATAACATCAGAACGGAAACGTCTTTCTAAACTTTGAAGAAACAATCGCTTAAATTTTATTGCAGCATCTTCAATACTTCCATTAAAATCTTGTTTTCTCCAATCAATATCGTAATATTTTTCTATCTTAACTTCCCCATTTTTTGCAACTTTCATCCAATGGCTATGTTCCAATCTAAAAATATCTTTATAAAAAGTTTCATTTAAATTATTCGGATTATGAACAAATCCTTTTCTTTTAAACAAATCAAACATTTCAATATTTTTTACTTTTTGAATTCCTAAAGCCCAAAAAGCTTTCATTTCAGAGGCAAAATAAAACCCCTTGTCATTTTTCATATAATGAAATGGTTTTTCACCAAAACGATCACGTGCGCAAAAAAGCGTTTGTTCCTCTTCATCCCAAATTGCAAAAGCCCACATGCCGTCTAAATCGTTTAAGCAAGCTTCTTTTTGCAGCATATATAATCGAAGTAATACTTCAGAATCTGAACTGGTATGAAATAGCTCACCCTGCTTTTCCAGTTCAGCTTTCAATTCAAGGTA